>JBJTKE010000592.1:0-17666 GCA_046096285.1 Chloroflexota bacterium | reverse complement strand
ACCAGGATGCCGTGGACCGCCTCGGTGACCTCGATCGGCAGGATGTAGGTCTCGCCGTCCCCAAGGCAGACCAGGCCGCCCTCGCCGTCCTGGTCGCACCCGGCGCCCCAACCGCCCGCGTTCGGCTCGACGAGGATCGCGGGCTTGCCCGTGTCCGGGTGAATGGTGAAGGTGACGTCCGCGCAGACGCTCATGAAATGCCCCGCCGCGAGCCGGTGCGGGACATGCTGCGCCATCGCCTTCCAGACCAGATCGGCGGCGAAGATCATGGAGTCCCAGTAGGTCGACACCGGCGCGGGCCGCTTCGCGGTGAACACCGTCCCCTCCGGGCAGACGATCTTCAGGGCGCGGAAGCACCCCTCGTTCGCCGGCAGATGCGGGTCGGTCAACGCCTTGAACACCATGCGGACGGCGGAATCGAGACCGGTCGCGGTGCAGTTGACCGGGCCGCGGGTCTGCGGCGCGGTGCCGGTGAAGTCGCAGAGGAACTCGTCGTCGGTGATGGTGACCTTCACCCGGCAGTAGATCGGGTCCGTGCCGACGCCGTCGTCGTCGATCCAGTCCTCGGCCTCGAAGACGCCCTTGGGCAGTTTCGCGAGTTCGATCCTGGTCATCGCGTCGCCGTAGTCGAGCAGGGCCGCGATCGCCGCAAGCACCCGCCCCGCGCCGTGCCGCTCGCACAGTTCCTGAAAGCGCAGCGCGCCGAGGCGGCAGGAGGCGACCTGCGCCCAGACGTCGCCCAGCGTCATGTCCGGAGTGCGGACGTTGGCCTCGATCATGTCGAGCAACGCCTGGTTCGGCTCACCCCGGTTGAACAGTTTCACGCAGGGGAACTGCAGGCCCTCCTGCCAGATGTCCACCGAATCGGTGGTCCACGAACCGGGGTCCTTGCCGCCGACCTCGGTCCAGTGCGCCTTGTTGGCCGAGAACCCGACCAGGTCCCCGCCGGCGAAGATCGGCATCACCAGCGACACGTCCGACAGGTGCGTACCGCCTCCCGAGTACGGATCGTTGGTGACGACGATGTCGCCCTCGAACAGCCCTTCGGGCCCGAACTTCTCGATGGTGGACTGCACCGCGAAGGCCATCGTGCCGAGGAAGCCGCCGACGCCGTTCCCCTGCGCGACCAGTTGGCCCCGGTTGTCGGTGATGCCGCAGCAGTAGTCGAGCACCTCGTAGATGATCGGGCTCTTCGAGGTCCGCTGCAGCGAGACGAACATCTCGTCGCCGACCGCGTTGAGCGATTCCTTGATGATCTCGAGCGTGAACGGATCGAGCGCCGCGCCGGAGGCGGCGGGGTTGGTGGTCATGGTGCTGCTCCTCGCCTGCTAGCCGGCCAGTTCGACGATCAGGTTGCCCATGCCGTCCAGCGTGACCCGCTGGCCGGGGTGGATCACGGTCGTGCTGGCCGGTTCCTCGATCACGGCGGGGCCGGGAATGGCCGTGCCGGGAGGAAGATCGGCGCGCTCCCAGATGACCGCCTCCAGCCTTCCCTCGCCGTCGAAATCGACCATGCGCCTGCCCTTCGGCTTGCCGCTGCCCGCCGCTTCCGGCGGCGCGATGGCGGGCTTCACGGTCGGGATGCGGGCGACGACGTGGTAGTTGAGGATCTCGGTCGGGGAGTCGAGCCGGAAGGTGTAGGCCCGCTCGTGGAGGGTGTGAAACGCCGCGACAGGGTCCGCGAACGATCCCAGCCGGCCCGGGAACGGCACGCGGACGGTGTGCTCCTGCCCCGCGTAGCGCATGTCCCCGAAGCGCTCGATGGAGACCTCGGCGGGATCGGCTCCGGCGGCCTCGAAGAAGGCCGCCGCTTCCCGTTCCAGCGCGGCGAAGGTCGCCTCGGCCTTGCCGGTGTTGGCGTCCTCGGCGGCGGTCTGGGCGGTCTGGATGAAGTCCTGCATGGGGTCGGTCATCAGCATCCCCCACGCCGAGAAGTGGCCAGGCGCGGGCGGGATGATGACCTTGCCGACCCGCAGTTCGGCGGCCAGCGCGGCCGCGTGCATCGGGCCGCCGCCGCCGAACGCGATCAGCGCGAAGTCGCGCGGGTCGTACCCCCGGCGCACCGACACCAGTTTCAGCGCGTTGATCATGTTCGCGTTGGCGATGCGGATGACGCCGAGCGCCGCCTCGTCCACCGTCACCCCGAGCGCGTCCGCGATGGGCTGCATGGCCGCCCGGGCCGCATCGAGGCTGACCGCGATCTCGCCGCCGAGGAAGTACTCCGGGTTGATCCGCCCGGCGATCAGGTTCGCGTCGGTGACAGTTGGCTGGGTCCCGCCCCGGGCGTAGCAGGCCGGGCCGGGGACGGCCCCGGCGCTCTTCGGCCCGACCTTCAGCGCCCCGCCCTGGTCGATCCAGGCGATGCTGCCGCCGCCCGCGCCGATCTCCACGATGTCGACCACCGGGGCCTTGATCGAGTACCCGGCGTTCCGCTCGTCGCGCTCGATCCGGTACTCGGTGGTGATCTTGATCGCGCCGCCGTCGATCAGCGTGCATTTCGCGGTCGTGCCGCCGATGTCGAGGGTGATCAGGTCGTCCACGCCGATCGCCGCCCCGATCGCCGCCGCCCCGATGACCCCGCCGACCGGGCCGGATTCGACGAGGTGGATCGGTTGCTCGGCCAGCACCGCGAAGGTCTGCGTGCCGCCGTTGGACTTCATCGCGTTCAACTGGCAGGCCACGCCCTCGGCCCGCAGGTCCCCGGCCAGTTCGTTGAGATAGGCCGACGCCACCGGCTGCACGTAGGCGTTCAGCACGGCGGTGCTGGTGCGCTCGTACTCGCGCCATTCGCGGGTAAGGTCGGATGAGGCGGTGACGTTCACGCCCGGCAGCGCCGCCCGGATCCGCGCCGCCGCCTGCCGCTCATGGGCCGGGTAGGCGTAGCTGTGCAGGAAGCTCACCGCCACCGCCCCGACGCCATCGGCCCGCAACTGCTCGATCACCGCATCCAGCGTCGCCGCGTCCAGCGGGGTGACGACCTCGCCCTTGTAGTTCATCCGCTCGGTCACCTCGTGGCGGCGGCGGCGCGGCACGAAGGGCTCCTGCTTGCGGAACCTCAGGTTGTAGATGTCGGGCCGGTTGCCGCGCCCGATGGCCAGCACGTCCCGGCAACCCTCGGTGGTGACGAGCGCGGTGACCGCGCCCTTCCGCTCGGTGAGGGCGTTGATGACCACCGTGGTGCCATGCACGAAGCGGTCGACGCTCCCGGGCGGCACGCCCGACTTGCGGAGGGCGTCCATGATGCCGCGCGCGAAGGCGGGCGGGGTCGAGGACGCCTTGGCGAGGCCGATCCGCCCGGTGTCGTCGTCGAGATACACGAGGTCGGTGAAAGTTCCGCCGATGTCGGTTGCGAGGCGCACGCTGCCCTCCCTGCGCGCCCCCGCCTGCGTGCCGCCGGGCGCGATCGAATGCGACGAGATCGCCCGGCCATTATCGGCAGGGGCCGATGCCGGGGCAATCGTTTCCAGATCGCCGGTTTACCCGCCGCGCTTCACGGTCGGCGCGCCAGCCTCGGCCGCCGAGACGGTTCCCCCGGCCAGCACGATGTCGTAGACCACCCCGGCGCTGCGCTCGCCATCCATGAACGGCGACAACTCCTGCCCGGAGTATTCGCGCCACGGGTTGGCCAGCCAGCCGTCGTAGGCCTCCCGGTGGGTCCAGAGCGCGGTCACCAGCACGGGACCCTCGGGGTCCTGCGGCACCTGCACCTCGACGCTTAGGCAGCCCTCCTGCTGCAGGGCGTTGCCGGGCACGTCGATCCGCTCGAAGACCGCCGCAAGGTCCTTTTGCATGCCGGGCTTCGGCTGGAGAAAGAGCACGCTGCGCGCCGGCAGCCGCCCCGGAACTGACATGGATCACTCCTTCCGTGCGCTGGCCCCCGGCCCCCGACCGGGAAGCGAACCCATGCCGCGGATTGTCGCAGCATCGCCCGCGCCGCGGCGGCCGCCAGCCCACCGCAGCCGCCAGCAGGCCGGACCGGCGCCCGCGCCGCCATGCCGCGGCCCCGGCCGGCGGGCCGTCTTTCGTTCAGTCTCCACAATACCCGTGCATTTTTGTGGTTCCTTTTGCCCGCTTTTAGCGCTATACTCCATAAAGTCGCAGGATTCGTCCGCGGCGGGCCGGGCAGGGTCCGCTGGCCTCGATCCGCTGGCGCGGAGGGCAGGGTTCGATGAACTTCGACGCACCCGCAGCGCGGGTCCGGTCCCACCGGTCGCGGGGTTCACGCCGGGCCGGCGCGTCCCGCGTGGTCGCCTGCCGGTTCGCCGCCCGCGCCTGCGCCGTCGCCGGACTACCGCATGTCGCCCATCCGGGTATTGCCGGCCGCCCGGCGACGGGCGACCGGCGACGAAGAAGGCGGCCGATGACTGGCCCCGGCAACCTGGCCGGCAGCCCGCACTGCAACGCGACCGGCGGCGAGGCGGCGTCCTGCGCCACGCCGGGCCGCGACGCGGGCGACTACTGACGCCCGCCCCTTTCACCGCGGCGATTCTCCAGGGCGCTCCGCTTCTCCCCCAGGCGGCGCGCCAGGTGAACGCAAGGCGGCCCGGCCACTGCGCCGGGCCGTCCCAACCACCAGGGCATCCCGCCGGCTTGCGGTGGGGCAACGCATTCGACGGAGGTCTCAGCGATGGAACACCAGCGATTCGACCGGTTGACACGGCTCCTTGCCGCGTCGCTCAGCAGGCGCCGCAACCTCGCCGCCCTGCTCGGCATCGCCGCCGTCTCCGCGGCCCCCGCCGCCGGCGCGGCCGCTGCCCCGGACGAGAAACGCCGCCGCCCGGGTCCGGCCGGACCCTGCGGCAAGCGCGGCAACGACAACGCCTGCGAGCGGAACAGCGACTGCTGCACCGGTTTTTGCAAGAAAATGAAATCCGGTCCGAACCGGTGCCGCTGCCTCAAGCGCGGCAACAAGTGCAGCCCCAACCAGACCTGCTGCGGGAACCTCGTCTGCCGGGACAAGAAATGCTCCTCCCCGGTGGTCCTGGAGACCTGTCTCGTCTGCGCCTCGGGGTGCGCCTACTCCACGGTCGCGGACGCCGTCGCGGCGGCCGCTGACGGCGCGGACATCCCCATCGACAAGGGGACCTACCCGACCCCGCCGATCGTCCTCACCAGGTCGGTCACCCTCAGGGCTTGCAACAAGGTGTCCGACGTCGTCCTCTCGAAGGTCGCCGCAACCGATACCTACATGATCGGGGATGAGAAAGGGACCGACGCCATCCACGAGGTCACCCTGATGGGCCTCACCCTCGAGGGAATCAGTCAGTCCGACAGCTTCGGCATCGTCCAGGCTAACGGTTCCTCCAACTGGACGGTCACCGACTGCACCATCCGCAACGGGTCCACCGGCTGGTACCACAGTGGGGGCGATGTGACCTTCAGCGGCAGCACGTTCACCGGGCTCGCCGACGCGATCGAAAGCGACGTCGCGGACAACAAGGGGAACATCACGATCGACGACTGCACCTTCCAGGGGAACGTCAACGGACCGTTGCTGCGAGCTGACACCGATGCAGGGACCAATGCCTTCACCATCACGAACTCGCGGATAACCGGGAACACCGGAAGGTCGGTCGCCTTCCGCTTCGGCGTTGGCACGATGTCGGGATGCACGGTCACCGGCAACGGCAGCCCCAGCTCTTCAGGAGGCGTTTTAGCTCACGGCTGCCAGTTGACGATCACCGGCACCACCATCAGCGGGAACACCGCGCAGGTCGGCGGTGGCATCTACGTATACGAAACCGCCACGCTCAGGCTGGGAACCGGCGTCGTCGTCACCGGGAACACTGCCCCAAACGGCAGCGGCATCGCCTACTACGTCGCAGGGACCCCCGCCACGTTCACCGGGGTCAGCAGCAGCAACGTCTTCGGCAACCTGACCGGCGACCAGTGCGCGTCCTCGAACGATCTCGTCAGTTGGTCACCCGTCGCGGGCTGCAACTTCTAGCCGTGGTGGCATTTCCGCCGGGGAGCGACGCCGCTCCCCGGCGGGATGCCAGGGCATCACGTTTTTTCCGTTGCTGGCGGTCGACCTCGCCTACCCAAAGGTCCTCCTTTGCGTTCAGTCTCCACAATACCCGTGCATCGGAGCGCGCCCGGAGCGGCGTTCCGGCGGCCATCATCGCGAGTGCGCGCCCGACTCCGGGCGCCGACCGTGCGCGGTCTGGCCCACCGGCGCCGTGGCGCCGACCCGGGGTTGCGGGTACGGGAAGCGCGGACACGGGATCGGAACAGGGAGGTTCAACCGACGGATCTGGAGCGATTCGATCGCGCTGCGCGGCTGCTGGCCGGAGTCCTGAGCCGCCGCCGCCACCTGGCGGGACTGCTCGGCATCGCCGCCGCCGCTCCCATCGTTCCCGGCGTCGCCGCCGGGGGCCGCCGCCGCCGTCCGGATCAGACAGGCCCCTGCGGCAAACTGGGCCGCAACAACGCCTGCCAGCGCGACAGCGACTGCTGCACCGGCCACTGCAAGAAACTGAACGGCAAGCTGAAGCGCTGCCGCTGCCTCAAGCGTGGGGAGACCTGCCACCAGGGCCAGACCTGCTGCGGCAAGCTGATGTGCATGGATAAGGTCTGCACGTCCCCCGACGTGCCGGAGACCTGCCTCGTCTGCGCATCCGGCTGCTCGTTCTCCACGGTTGACGCCGCGGTCGCGGCGGCGGCGGACGGCGCGGTCATCCCGATCGCCCCTGGAACCTACCCCACCCCGGCCATCATCGTTGACCGAACGGTCACCCTCAAGGCCTGCAACGGCGAGCCGGGCGTGGTGCTGACCCAGCCGGACGGCAATTCGTACATGTTCGAGGATGCGGACGGCGGGAACCCCGCCCGCGTCATCTCGCTGGTCGGCCTCACCCTGCGGGGGGCCGGTCCCGCCAGCAACGTCGGAATCATTTACAGCCAGGGCGGCGCCACCTGGCAGGTGACCGGCTGCACCTTCACCAACGCCAGCCTGGGCTGGGAGGGCAACCTCGGCAGCGGGTCGTTCACCAACTGCACCTTCACCGGCAACGATCAGGGCATCTACTCGCTGATCGACGTCGCCGACGGCGACATCACGATCGACGGCTGCTCGTTCAGCCAGAACACGATCGGCGTCTACCTGCAGGTCGACAATGGCACGGGGACGAACGTGTTCAACATCCTTAACTCCACCTTCACCGCGAACGAGGAGCAGGCGATCCAACTCAGCGGACCGGTGAGCACGATTTCGGGCTGCACCATCACGGGCAACGGCACGAGCCAGACCTCGCCGCAGCCCGCCATCTCCCTCTACGAGGCGACGGTGACCATCAGCGGAACGTCCATCACCGACAACACCTCCGGCGAGCCCGGTGGGGGCATCTACCTCGCGAGCGGTTCGCTGGTTCTTGGCGCGGGCGTCACCGTCACCCGCAACACCGCGTCGGACGGCAGCGGTCTCGCCGTCAACTCCGCCGCCACCATCACCGGGGCGAGCAGCAGCGTCATCTTCGGGAACCTGGTGGGCGCCAACTGCGAGCGGCAGATCGGCGTGGGCCCCTGGAACGAGGTCCCCAACTGCATCTTCCCCTGAGTCGCGGCGGCGCGGGCGCGGGAATCGGCGTCGATCCCCGCTCCCGCCGCCCGGGTCCGTTTCCGGCTATCCTCCCGGCATGAGCCAGCGCGGCGCCGCACCACCCGAGATCGCCCCACCCGCCGTCATCGGCACGGCGGGCCACGTCGACCACGGCAAGTCCACCCTGGTCAAGGCGCTGACCGGCATCGACCCCGACCGTCTCGCCGAGGAAAAGGCCCGGGCGATGACGATCGACCTCGGTTTCGCCTGGCTCGATCTGCCCGGCGGCAGGCAGGTCTCCGTCGTCGATGTCCCCGGCCACGAACGCTTCATCAAGAACATGCTGGCCGGCGTCGGCGGCATCGACGCAGCCCTGTTCATCGTCGCCGCCGACGAGGGGCCGATGCCCCAGACCGTCGAGCACCTCGCGATCCTCGATCTGCTGGGCGTGGATCGCGGCGTCATCGCCCTCACCAAGGCGGACACCGTCGATGAGGAATGGCTGGCGATTATGACCGAGGAGGTCCGCGAGCGGGTCTCCGGAACGGTGCTCGCGAACGCCCCGATCGTGCCGGTTTCGGCCCTTTCCGGCGCCGGCCTGGACGGGCTGCGAGCGGCGCTGGCGGCTGCCCTCGACGGCGCTCCCGCCCGCGCCGCGACCGGCAAGCCGCGCCTGCCCATCGACCGGGTGTTCACCGTGGCCGGGTTCGGCACCGTCGTCACCGGCACCCTCTCGGGCGGAGCGCTCGCGGTCGGTCAGGACCTGCGGGTGGAACCCTCCGGGTTGCCGGTCCGCGTCCGCGGCCTGCAAAGCCACCAGCAGAAGACCGAGCGCGCCCTGCCCGGCAGCAGGGTCGCGGTCAATCTCGCCGGAGTCGCCGTCGAGGACGTGCGGCGCGGCGACGTGCTGGCCCCCGCCGGGCTGCTCAAGCCCGCCCAGCGCCTCGACGTCCGGCTGCGGCTGCTGGAGGAATCCCCGGTCACCCTGGAGCAGAACGACGAGGTCGATTTCTTCAGCGGCGCGGCCGAACTCCCGGCCCGGGTCACCCTGCTCGACCGCGAACGGCTGGAGCCGGGCGAATCCGGCTGGGTCCAGTTGCGCTTCCGCGCCCCGGTGGCGGTGCTCAAGGGCGACCGGTTCATCGTCCGCCGCCCCTCGCCCAGCCAGACCATCGGCGGCGGCGAGGTGATCGACCCCGGTCCGCCCCGCCACAAGCGCTTCCGCCCCGAGGTGCTCGGCGCGCTGGAAACTCTCGCGCAGGGCAGCCCGGACGAACTGGTGCTGCACGCCCTCGAATCCGGCCCCCGCGAGGTCCGGGATCTGCGCGCGGGCGTCGCCGGACTCGCCCCGGAGCAGGTGGACGCCGCCATCTCGCAACTCGCCGCCGAGGGCGACGCCTTTGTCCTCTCCGGCGACCCGGACGCCCTCAAGCCCGCCGACTGGGTGGTCTCCCTCCCGGTCTGGGAGGATCTGGTGGCCCGGCTGGCCGCGCTGCTGGCCGCGTTCCACGCCGCCCAGCCGCTGCGCCGGGGAATGCCGCGGGAGGAAATCCGCAGCCGCCTGAAAATCGCGCCGGCGAAGCTCTTCGACGAGGTCGCCGCCGCCGCCGCGGCCCGCGGGGCCGTGGCCGCCGATGCCGCGACCCTCCGCCTGCCGGACTTTTCCGTCTCGCTCGATCCGGCCAGCCGCGCCGCCGCCGACCGCTTCCTCGCCGCGATCCGGGAGAGCCCCTACGCGCCCCCAGCCCCGGCCGAATTCGGGCTCGACGCGGCCACCGCGGGCGCGCTGGAGGCGATGGGCGAGGCAGTGGCCGTTGCCGACGGCATCCTCTACGATCCGGAGGCCTTCGCCCGCATCGTCGCCGGCGTGCTGGAGACCATCGACCGCGACGGGTCCATCACCATCGCCACCTACCGCGACCGGTTCGCCACCAGCCGCAAGTACGCCCAGCCCACGCTGGAGCATCTCGACCAGGTCCGCATCACCCGCCGCGCCGGCGACGAGCGGGTCCGCGGCCTCGCTGCGCCGCCGCGCAAGGAGCCCTCATGACCCCCGAGCAGCTGTTCGCCCCTGGAACGCGCCATCGGTTCCTGTCGCCGCACTATGACGACATCGCGCTGTCGGCCGGCGGCCTCGCCACGCTGCTCGCCCGGCGTGGGCTGCCGGTTTCCGTCGAGGTCATCTTCGGCGAGGAACCGGAGGCCGGCGCGCCGCTGACCGCGTTCGCCGATGAACTCCACGCCGCATGGGGCATGTCCGCCGATGAGGTGATCTCCGGCCGTCGCGCCGAGGAGGCCGCCGCCGCCCGCGTCATTGGCGCAGTCAGCCGCACCCTGCCCTTCCGCGATTGCATCTACCGCGGCGAGCAGTACCTCTCGAACGAGGACCTGTTCGGCGCGCCGAAGGAGGCGGAGGCCGCCCTGCCGGAGGACCTGATCGCCGCCCTCGGCCTGCCCGGCCGCCCCGATCCCGACCTGTGGCTCTATGCCCCGCTCGCGGTCGGGCGCCACGTCGATCACCAGCACGCTTTCAACGCGGGCGTCGCGCTCGCCAGGCGCGGCTGGAACGTCCTGTTCTACGAGGACCTCCCCTACGGCCTGCTTCCGGGCGGGCGCGACCGCCGCCTCGCCAACCTCCCCGCGGCCGTGGCCCTCGAACCAGCCGCGATCGTTCCGGTGGACGGCGCATGGGCCGCGAAAATCGACGCCATCTTCGCCTACCCCTCGCAACTGGAGACGATCTTCAGCCACTACGTCGGCGTCGGCCACACCCGCGACAAGGTGGACGCGGCCATGCGGGAATATGCCGGCCAGTACGCGCCCGGACAACTCTCCGAACGGTACTGGCGGCTGGCGGACTGATCCTCCCGCGGGTCACGCCATCGGGTGCACGATGGGTCCGGCGGTGACGCAGGCCGAGGTGACCGGACCGGGGCAGTTCGCCGGGCAGTCGAGGATGCAGGCCGCGCGCGGGCCGAACTCGGCCTGGCAGTCGGCGTCGCGCTGGCAAGGCTGGCAACTGCCGGTGAAGGCACAGAACCCCGCCTGCCCGCTGGTCGTGTAGCAGTTCCCCTCGTAGCCCTCCGACGTCGTGCGGGGGCGCTCGACGCCACAGCCGCCCTCGCCAGGCCGGCAGCCGCCGGTGTCGTGCGCCCGGCAGGTCATCTTCTTCCGGCCCTTGCACAACCCGGAGCAGCACTGGCTGCCCCGCTTGCACGTCGCCTTCAGCAGCCGGCAGGTTCCGGCTCGCACGGGGGCCGGGGCGGCGGCCACGGCCAATCCGGCCAGCGCAGCCGCCCGCCGGTCCATGCGCCGCGCGAACCATCGCGCCAGCAGGTCCAGTCGATCGATCGTCATCGCCGCGCCTCCCATCGGCCCGGCGCCCGGCGGGGCATCGGGCGCCGGGTCCGGGGGCGGGTTCACAGCGGAGGACGCATCCACCGTGCCAGCGCAGCGCGACGCGGGCGGCGCCGTGCTGGCGCCGCCCGCGGGGGAGACCTCGCTTGTGGTGCGCCGGGTCAGGCGTAGACGCGGATGGCGATGTTGGTCGGCTTCATGCCGTTGGTGGCCACGAGATCCTGCGGGCAGGCGGAGACAGCCACGATCACGTCCTCGAGCGCCTTGACCACCACGAAATCCTCGGCCTCGGAGAGCGGCTCGCGGATCTCGAGGTCGCCGCGCTGCTTGATCGCCACGTTCATGAACCAGTTGATCGGGTCGGGCACCCGGTCCCGGCCGATCGCCCAGGGGGTCAGGGCCTCGGCGAGCGCGGTCCGGCAGTTGGTGTGGCCGGGCGCGCCCAGCTTTTCGTAGCGGATGGGGTCGCAGCACGCATACAGGATGTCGTGCCGGCCGACCGAGTCGTCGACCACTTCCAGCAGCGGCCGCCGCCGGTTGCTCCAGAACTGCCTGCCCTTGATGAGCATCACGTTGTCGTTGGCGGCGCGGGTCACCGCGGTGGAGCCCCACTCCTGCTGGTCGTCGCGGCTGAAGACCACGCAGTCCGCCACCTGCTTGCCCTCGCAGTCGACGATTTGCAGCAACTCGCCAGCGCGCAGTTCGACCGCCTCGGCGTCGCCGGGCCGGATCTGGCGCTGCTTGATCATCATGCGGTTCCTGAGCACATCGCTCACTGGCAATCGCCTCCCGGTGGGACCTGGCCGCGCGGTTCGGATGCGCGGAATTATGCAGGACCGCGAAAAACCCGGCCCGGCGTGCCGTTCCCGCCGAAAACCGGACGCTCGGGCCGCGCCGGACCGGCAGCCGGCGGCGCGGTTGCGTACCATTGCCCCGTCGCGTCCTGCCGCGACGGAGCGCCGCAGCGCAAGGCTACCCCGCCGCCGCGGGAGCCGTCATCCCGGGAGTGGTTTCATGTCCATGTCGATCTGCCCCAACTGCGCCCTGCCCGTGCGCGATGGCGCGCGCTTCTGCACCAGTTGCGGCGCCCGCCTCGATGGCGCGGCGCTGCCCTACGTGCCGCCGCCGGTCCAGCCGCAGGCGCCGCCGGAGTGGGACCCCGAGCCAGCCGCGCCCGCCTGGCCGTCGCCGCCCGCCGCCACGACCTGGCCGGGACAGGAGCGGCAGTGGGCGCCATCCGCGCCGGCGTGGCAGGGGGGAGGGTGGCCGGATTCCGGTGCGCGCCTCGCGCCGGAACCGGAGCCGGAACCGGCATTCGCCGCCGATCTCCCCTTCGACCCCGTCGCCTACGAGGCGATCCACGGGGCCCCGCCGCCCGATCCCTTCTTCGCGATGGACAGCCCCGCGCCCACGCCCGAAGCCGCGCCCGAGGCCGGGGAACCCGCGTTTCCGGACTACCCGGAACCGGCGGTCGCCAGTGCCGTTTCCGGAGAGGTCGCCTCGATCTCGGCCTGGCCCGCCGCCACGATCCCCGGCGACGCCGCCGGCGACGGAGACGACGCCGGCGGCGACCTGGCCGATGCCGGGTTTGCCACGCCCGCGGCGGTCCCGGCGGCGGTGGTTCCAGTGGCGGTGCTGGCCGCGGCCGGGGCGGCCGATGCCGCCGCCGCCCGCGTGCGCGCCGCCGAATTGCTGACCGAGTTGCGCGACCTGCTGCCGCTCCTCTCCAACCCGAGCGGGGCGGACCCCGCCGCTCTCGCCGCCGCGCTGGAGGCGGGCATCGCCGCCGACCACGAGCGCTGGGGCGACCTGCGCGCGGTGATGGAAGCCGCCCGCGACCGGCCCCGCGACGTGGAGACGGTGCTGGCGCTTTCGCAGCAGGTCGACAGCGTGCTGGCGCTGATCGACCGGCACGAGCAACTGACCGCCGCCGTCCGCCGCGCCGCGCGGCAACTGCGCGGACAGACGGGCCCGCCGATGGCCTAGCGCACGACGCCGAGTTCCCGCCCCGCCCGCTCCACCGCGGCGAGGTGCTGGGCGGGGGTGGCGAATCCGTTCCCCATCGTGGTCAGGCAGAACCGGTCGGCGCCCTGCGCCTGCCAGTCGCGGACGAAGCGGCTCCAGTCCGCCGGCGCGCCCTGCCCGACGTTGAGTTGCGGCTCCAGCCCGATCCGGCCGGGATCGCGGCCGGCATCCGCGGCGTACCGCCGCATGCGGTCGAGCGCGCCCAGCATCCAGTCGTCCAGCGGTCGCCACGGGAACCAGCCGTCGCCCATCTGGCCGACGCGGCGGATGGTCGCCTCCACGTAGCCGCCGAACCAGACCGGGATCGGGCGCTGCACCGGCAGCGGCACGATGCCGGCGTCGATCACCGACTCCCACCGGCCGGAGAACCGCACCGACGGCTCGGCCCAGAGCGCGCGCATCAGCCGGATCTGCTCCTCCGAGCGGACGCCCCGGTCCGAGAAGTCCTTGCCGAGCCCATCGAATTCGACCTCGTTCCAGCCGACGCCGATGCCCAGTCGCAGCCGCCCCCGGCTCAGCACGTCGACCTCCGCCGCCTGCTTGGCGACCAGCGCGGTTTGCCGCTGCGGCAGGATGACCACCCCGGTGACCAGCCCGACCCGCTCCGTCACCGCCGCGAGGAAGCCGAACAGCACGAAAATCTCGTGGAACGGGTGGTCCAGCGTGTAGGGGCCGGAGAAGCCCGGGCGCCGGCTCGCGTCGGCGCTGAGCACGTGGTCATAGGCGAGGATGTGGCTGAAGCCCATCCCCTCGACCGCCTGCGCCCAGTCGCGCAGGGCGGCCGGATCATTGCCGAACTCCGTCTGCGGAAAGACTACCCCGACCTGCATCGCTCGCCGCCGCTCCCGTGTGCCCTGCCCGCCCGCGGCCCATGCCGCGGCCCGCCGCCAAGCATAGCCGCGGCCCGCGGGCGGGCCCAACCGCATCTGCCGCTTGACGGCCCCGGCCCCGCGCCCTAGCCTCCCGCCATCCGAGCCGACGACGACCCGAGGGAGCCGCCGATGACCGCCACCGCGCCAGCCGCCATCACCCTCGCCGGCCAACCCGGCGTCACCGTCGAATACGGCCTGACCTGTCCCATGCGCGACGGCGTGGACCTGATGACCGACGTCTACCGCCCCGCGGACGCCGCCGGCGACCTCCCGGTCATCCTGATGCGGCTTCCCTACGACAAGACGATGGCCGAGAACATCGCCTACGCCCACCCCTCGTGGTACTGCCGGCAGGGCTACCTGGTGGCGATCCAGGATTGCCGCGGACGCTGGGCCTCGGGCGGCGAGTGGCACCCCTTCCGCGACGAGGCCAGCGACGGCGAGGACGCCATCGCCTGGGCAGCCGCCCTGCCCGGCTCCAGCGGCAAGGTCGGCATGTACGGCTTCTCCTACGCGGGGGCCACCCAGTTGCTGCCGGCAGTACGCCGCCCGCCCGCGCTGGCCGCCATCTGCCCGGCCATGACCGGCGCCAACTACGGCGAAGGCTGGACCTACAGCGGGGGCGCCCTCAACCTCGCCTTCGTCGCCTCATGGGCGCTCGACCTGGCCGGCAGCGGCGCCCGCGGCCGCGGCGACATGGACGAGGCAGGCCGTCTCGCCGCGGCCTTCAACGCCCTCGCCGGCCATTTCCACGAACTGCCGCTGAAGCGCTTCTCGCCGCTCAGCCGCAAGGCCGCCCCGTGGTTCTTCGACTGGCTCGATAACCCCACGCCCGGCGACTACTGGGACCAGTGGAGCATCGAACTCGACTACGCGCGGGTCGCCGTCCCCGGCCTGCACATCGGGGGCTGGTACGACGTCTTCCTCGGCGGCACCGTCAGGAACTACGCCGGGTTGGCCGCCGGAGCGGGTTCGGCCTCCTCCCGCGAGACCCAGAAACTCGTGATCGGCCCCTGGTACCACATGCCGTGGCAACCCCTCGGCGCCCCGGGCGAGCCCGCCGATCACACCGTCGTCGATGAACTCCAGGTCGCGTGGTTCGACCGCTACCTCAAGGGCCGGCAGACGCCCACCCGCCTCCCGGATACCCCGGTTCTGCTCTACCTGATGGGCGACGACCGCTGGCGCGGGTTCGACTCCTGGCCGCCGCCCGGATCGACCCCGACCCCGTTCTTCCTGCACAGCGCGGGCCGCGCCAACTCCGCCAGCGGCGATGGCGCCCTCTCCGCGGAGCGCCCCGGCGCCCAACCCCCCGACGTCTATACCTACAGCCCCGTCTACCCCAACTACAGCCAGGGCGGCGACTCCTGCTGCTATCCGCACGTCTCCCCGATGGGGCCCGCCGACCAGGGCCCCGCCGAGGCCTGGAACAGCCTGCTCTGCTACACCGGCGCGCCCCTCGACCGCGATCTCTACGTTGCCGGCGACTGCCACGTCACCCTCTTCGCGGCCTCGTCGGCGCGCGACACCGACTGGGCCGCCCGCCTCTGCGTGGTCGATCCGGCGGGGGTCTCCACGAACCTCAAGAACGGCATCATCCGCGCCCGCTACCGCGACGGCTTCGCCGCCCCGGCGCTGCTGGAGCCGCATCGGGTCTACGAGTACCGGATCGACCTCGGGCCGGTCGGCGCGCGCATCCCGGCGGGGTCGCGCATCCGCCTCGACATCGCCAGCAGCGACTTCCCGCTGCACGACCGCAACCTCAACACCGGCGGCCCGCTCTTCGAGGAGGACCTTTCGGCGGCCGTGATCGCCACCCAGAGCGTCCTCCATGACGCGGACCACCCGTCCTGCCTTTGGTTGCCGGTGATGCCTGCGCCGCGGGACTGACCGGCGGCGGGCGGCCTCAGCGCGCGCCGAACCGCTCCCGGCTGACCGTCTCCTCCCGCGGCTTGCGGCCGGGGATGTTGCGGTTGGGCCGATGGTCCCGCGTGGTGGTCGGGCGGCCGATGGCCACCACCTGCCGGGCCGTGCGCTCCGGGGGAATGCCGAGGATGCGCTTGGCTTCGGCCTGCTGCTCGTCGTCCCCGAACCAGGCGATGCCGCCGCCTAGCCCGAACATCCTCGCGGAGATGAGCAACCGCTCGGTGACGCGGCCCTCGTCGAACGCCTCGATCACCGGGTCGTGCCCGTCCAGCACGGTGGCGATGGCCAGCGGCGCATCGGCCAGCCAGTTGATCGGCGTCCGCAGCGCGGAAAGCCTCGCCAGCGTCTCGCGGTCCTCGATGGCGATGAAGTGCCACGGCTGCACGTTGCGGCCGCTGCCGGTCCAGCGAGCCACCTCCAGCAACTGCTCCACCACCCCGGCGGCCACCGGCTCCGGGTGATAGAGACGCGCCTGCCGCACCTTGCGGATTTCCTCGACGATCTCCGGCCCGTTGGCCGGCGCCTGCTCCGTCATCGCTTCCCGTCCCTTTCCCGATCAGGTCCGCCCGCCGGCATCATCATCGTCGGACGGTCTCCTCGACCACGCTGAGCGTGAATGGCGTATCCGTGCCCTGCCCCGGCGTCCGGTTGATGACCTCGATGCCCAGCGGCCCGTCCACCGCCGCTGTGAACGTCAGGGTGTAGGGCCGGGGGCTGCCGGCGTTGCTTTCGATGTAGCGCCGGGTGACCGGGTTCCAGACCCGGATCAGCGTCTTCGTGACGCCCTCGAGGCCGGCCACCTCGATCCGGTAGGTGCGGCCCTCGCGGACGGAGAGCCGGGCGCGCTCGGCCCAGTCGAACGGCCCGCAGAAGGCGCGGCTCTGCGACGAGCCCGCGGGCAGCACGGCGGCGGCGAAAACCCGCTTGCCGCTCTTGAGGTTGAGGTAGATGCTCCGCCAACTGTCCGGCTCGTGCCGCACGTCGGAGCACCACATCGGAAGCGCGGCCGCGGTCAGGACCGGGCTGTCGGCGACGTTCCAGTGCCCCGGCAGGTAGGCGCCGCCCGGCTCGCTGGCGAAGTAGCTGTCGTCGCCGCAGTCGAGCCGGTTGAACTGGCTGAAACCGCAGTCGCGGTCCATCCGCACGCCCGGCGCGTCGGCGTAGCACATGACGTCGAACAGGCTCGTGCAATGACCGGCAGGCGAGGCGTTCGGGGCCGACCAGGCCACGGCGCCCAGCAGGTGCCCGAGTTCGTGCGCCGCGACGTAGGCGCTCGGGATGCCGTAGACGATGCCGCCGCGCCCGCCCTTCCAGTTGGCGCTGCGCTCGCCCGGACGGTCGTCCCCGGTGAGATCGGCGATCCCCCAGGACGGCCCCTCGGTCCAGAATCCGAGGTAGAGCCGCTCCCGGAGGTTGGGTGCGCCCCATACGAGATCGAGCACCCCGAAATCGGGCTGCCTGCGCTGCAGCATCTCGGCCGGGACCTCGACCACCTCGACGGCAGGCTGGCAATCCGCGCCGTTCACCCAGCGCACCGAGCGTGGGCCACCGGTTTTCAGTCCGCTTTCCTGGTAGATGACATCGACCCCGAAGAGGGCCGTTTGCACCTGGAACACCCGGCGCTCGAGTTCCCGCGCCGGCAGCCCTCCCGGCGGCACAAAGAGCACCGCCTGCACCCGCTTGCCGTCGGTCTCGCCGCCGGCGCAGGTCGCGGCACGCGGCGCGGCCGCGGGAACGGCCACCTCCCGGGGCAGGTCCATGCCGTTGTCGCCAAACCAGTCGCAATGATCCGCCGGCGCGGCCATCACCTCGCATGGCGACACCGCGGCCGGATCGGCCGCCCCGCCCGGCGCGCTCCGGGCCCCCGCCACAAGCGCCGCGACTGCGAGAATCATCGCCGCGCCGGCGAGCGCCATCATCGCGGCGATCGCCCGCCGTCCTCCCGGGAA
>JBJTKE010000591.1:0-9725 GCA_046096285.1 Chloroflexota bacterium | reverse complement strand
CCCGACAACACCTGCACCAGCGACCGCGACTGCTGCAACGGCGTCTGCAACCTCGACGCCGGCAAGTCCAACCGCGACGGCCTCGGCCGCTGCCGCTGCAAGCGCGCCGGCGAGTCCTGCGACGCCGACCGCAACTGCTGCCAGCGCCGCGAGCGCCCGCTGGCCAGCGTCGGCGGCGTCTGCGGCTCCCCCACCCCCGCCGCGACCTGCGGCCCGGCGACCTGCCGCGACGGCTGCTGCCGCGGCAAGACCTGCGTGCCCTTCGCCCGCCAGAATGTCGGGTCCTGCGGCGTCTCCGGCGCGGTCTGCGCCGCGTGCAGCACGGGCCTCCAGTGCGTCAACGGCGCCTGCGTTGCGCCGCCGGCCTGCGACTCGACGACCTGCCCTCTCGGCTGCTGCAACGGCAGCACATGTCTCCCGTATGCCAGCCAGACCGCCAGTTCCTGCGGCGCTCGCGGCGCGGCCTGCGCGGCCTGCACCGGCGTGGATGAATGCAGCGGGGCCGGGGTGTGCTTCACTCCCTGCAACTCGACGACCTGCTCCGCTGGCTGCTGCGAAGGCGACACCTGCGTGCCCTACGCGGAACAGGGCCTCGGCAGATGCGGCGCCAATGGCGAGACGTGCGGCTCCTGCACAGGCGATGCCTGCGTCTCCGGGGCCTGCGTCACCTAGACCTCGGCTAGCGGCAAGCCGGGCGCCCGGTCTGGCCTTGCCCGTGGTCTCAACGGCGCGGCCGGGCCGGACGGGGCCGCGCCGGGCGCCCGCCGCCGGCTCCGGGCCGCGCGCGACGACGCGGCCATCTGCTACCCTCCCGGCAGGAATCCCGACCGCCGCCACCGCCGCTGGGCCGCCCGGATCACGCGATGCCGCTCGCTCCCATCCCCGAACTCATGGCCGACGCCATCGCCGGTGGCTACGCCGTCGGCTACTTCGAGGCGTGGAGCATCGACTCCCTCGCCGGCGTCATCGACGCCGCCGAACAGGGCCGGGCGCCGGTCATCATCGGGTTCAACGGCGAGTTCCACACCCACCCGGGCCGCCTGCTGCCGGACCGCATCCCCTGGCTGGCCGCGCTCGGCCGGGCCGCCGCCGATTCGGCCAGCGTGCCCTGCGGCCTGATCTTCAATGAATGCACGAGCCACGCTGCGGTGCGGGAGGCCATCCTCGCCCAGCCGGGGTTCAACCTCGTGATGCCCATCCCGGCCGAGGGGGAGCCGCCCGCCTCCTACGCGCGGCGCGTGCGGGAACTGGCCGGCCTCGCCCACCCGCGCGGGGTGGCGGTCGAGGCCGAGATCGGGCTGCTGCCGCACGGCGGGGAGGAGGACGAAGGGTCCCGCACCGATCCCGCCGAGGCCGCCGCGTTCGTCCGCGAGACCGGCGTCGATCTGCTGGCGGTGAGCGCGGGGAACGTGCACATCCTGCTGGACGGGCGGCGCGGGCTCGATCTGCCGCTGATCGCGGCGGTGCGGGAGGCGTCCGGGGTTCCGCTGGTGCTGCACGGCGGCACCGGCATCGACGACGGCGCACTGCGCGCCGCCATCCCGCTCGGCGTGGCGAAGGTCAACTACGGCACCGGGCTGAAACTCGCGTGGCTGCGGGCCGTCCGCGCCGCGCTGGCCACGGATCAGCCCGATCCCCACCTGCTGCTCGGCATGGGTGGCCCGGAGGACGCGCTGATCGCCGGCCGCGCGGCCGTGCGGGACGCGGTGCTGGCGCGGATGGTGGCCCTCGGTTGCATCGGCCGCGCCCGGTAGCGGGCGGCAGGGTCATGGGGGCCGACGCCAACACCAACACCGCCACTGCCACGGGCGACGGCGCCCACATCGGCCGCGCCGGGTGCGCGGGGATGATCGTCGCGGACCTCTTCTGCGGGCCGCTGGCCGCCCTGCCGCCGGAGGGGTCGCTGGTCACGGTGGAGCGGTTCCCGCTGGCCTGCGGCGGGTGCGCGGCGAACGTCGCGATTGGCCTTGCCCGGCAGGGCGTCCCGGTCGATCTCTCGGCCTGCGTCGGCAACGACCCCGCCGGCGCGTTCCTGCGGGGCGACCTCGCCCTGCAGGGCGTGGATGTCTCCCTCCTGCGCGTCATCGACGGCCTGCCCACCTCGCAGACGGTCATCCTGCTGCTGGCGGGCGAGGACCGGCGGTACGTCCACGTCATCGGCGCAAACGCGGCGTACTCGGTCGATCCGCTGGGATCGCCGGGTGGGGCTGATGGCTCGTGGCTCGCCACACTGGAAACCCTCTACGCCGGCGGCCTCTACGCCATGCCCGCGATGACCCCCGCCAGCGTCGCCGCGCTCTTCGCGGAGGCGCGAGCGCTCGGCGTGCGGACCGTCCTCGACGTGGTGATCCCGGCCGGCGCGCCCGACCCGGACCCGGCGGAGGCCGCCGCCCTGCTGGCCGTAACCGACATCGTGCTGCCGAACGGGCAGGAGGCCGCCCGCCTCACCGGGGAGACCGACTCCGCCCGCCAGTGCCGGGCCCTCCGCGCGATGGGCGCCGGGGCCGCCGTCGTCACCCTCGGCGCGGAGGGGGTGGCGGCCGACGACGGGCAAGCGCAATGGCGCGCCCCGGCCTTCCCGGTGACCGCGATCGACCCCTCCGGCGGGGGGGACGCCTTCGCCGCCGGGCTGATCGCCGCGCTGCATCGCGGGGCATCGTTCCGCGAGGCCGTCAGGTGGGCGCAGGCGGCGGGCGCATCCGCGACAATGGCCGTCGGCACCACCTCCGGCGTCTTCACCGCCGCCGAAACGGACGCATTTCTCCGAGACCATGACCACGACCAGTACGACGATCACCGCCATCACGCCACCCCCGGAGCCGCAGGATGACCAGCCAGCCGAACGACGTCCGCATCCGGATGCCGGACCTCTCCCCGACCGACAACGAGGTCACCCTCGTCCGCTGGCACGTGCGGGTGGGGGAGACGGTCGCGCTCGGCCAGCCATTGCTGGAGGTGGAGACCGCCAAGGCCGTGATGGATGTGGAATCCGTCGCGGCGGGCGTGCTGGCCGAGGTGCTGGCCGAACCGGGCGCGTCGGTGCTCATCGGCGCGCCGATCGCGGTGATCGCGGCGGCCGCCCGTCCCGGCGCGGCGGCGGCGGCGGCTGCTGCCACGTCTGCGGCGGCGTCATCGGGCGTGCAGTCCAGCAGGCCCGCACCGCGGGACCGCCAGCGCAGGGACTCCGCCCGGCAGACGCCCGCGCCCGTCACCGCATCGCCCTCCCCCTCGCCTGCCGCGTCTCCCGCCGCCACCCGGCACTCCTTCTCCGCCCGCACCCTCGCCCGGCGGCAGGCGCCCGCCGCCGCCATCGCCGCCAGCCCCGCCAGCCCCGCCGCCCGATCCCCGATGCCCGATGCCCGATTCCCGGTACCCCCGGTCTCCTCCTTCTCCCTCGCCGCGTCGGCGCGCCTGCCCTCCATTGAATGGGATGTCCACGCAATCGCCGACGCCGCGCTGCGGGCGATGGGGAGCGCGCTCGGGCTGACCGGGTCGGGCGTGGCCATCGTCGGGCCGGACGGCGCGGAGAGCGCGGCCGGGAACGCCGCCAAGACTGCGCTGCTGCTGGTGGCGGTCGCCGGGGAGGGGATCGAATCCTTCCGCGCCGCATCCGATCCGCCGGGACTGCCGGGATTGCCGGTGCTCGCCGTTTCGCCGCCGCGGCTGGCGGTTCATGCCGCGTCGCCGGGAACCGTGACCATCGAACCGCGCCTGCCGCTCGCGTTGAGCGCCAGCGGGGCCGCCATCGCCCCGCACCATGCCGCCCGATTTCTGGAAGCCCTCGTGAAGGAGGTGGAATCGCTGTGAGCGTCGCCCTCGCGCCCGAATCCGTGGCCAGCCACCCGGCCGGTCTGCTGCTCGACCTCTACGAGCGGATGCTGCTCATCCGCCAGTTCGAGGAGCGGGTGAAACTGCTCTTCCTCGAAGGCTCCATGCCCGGCACCATCCATCAGGCGCAGGGGCAGGAGGGGACCGCCGCCGGCGTCTGCTTCGCGCTGCGCCCGGACGATCTCGTCACCAGCACCCACCGCTGCCACGGCCACGCGCTCGCCAAGGGCGTCACCGCCGAGAGCATGATGGTCGAACTGTTCGGCAAGGCCGGGGGCTGCTGCGACGGCAAGGGCGGCTCCATGCACATGGGCGACATCGCCGTCGGCATGCCGCCCGCCATCGCCATCGTCGGCGGGGGCATCCCCCTCGCGGCGGGGATGGCGCTCGCGCTGAAGATGCAGCGATCCGACCGGGTGGTCGCCTGCTTCTTCGGGGAGGGGGCGACCAGCGAGGGCGCGTTCCACGAGGGGGTCAACCTCGCCGCCATCTGGAACCTGCCGGTGATCTTCGCCTGCGAGAACAACCGCTACGGCGCGTCCACCGACTTCGGCAAGGTCTCCCGCGTGCAGCGGGTGGCGGACCGCGCGGCCGCCTACGGCATCCGCGGCGAGACGGTCGACGGCAACGACGTGATCGCGGTGTACGAGGCGACCCGCCGCGCGGCAGAGGAGTGCCGCCGCGGCGAGGGGCCGGTCCTGCTCGAACTGCTGACCTACCGGCGCACCGGCCACTCCCGGCGCGATCCCAACCACTACCAGCCGAAGGAGGAGCAGGAGTACTGGTACGCCCGCGACCCCATCGCCCGCCTGCGCGAGGCCCTCGCCCCCGCCCACGCCGCGGCCCTCGCCGACCGCGACGCCCGCGTGGAGGAAACGGTCGAGGCCGCCGTCGACGCCGCCCGCCGCGCCCCGGAACCGGACCCCGCCAACCTGCTCACCGCCGTCTACGCTACCGCCATCGCCACGGAGATCGCCCGATGACGCACCAGACCATCGCCGAGGCGCTCCGCGCGGGCATCACCGAGGAAATGGAGCGCGACCCCGCCGTCTTCTGCCTCGGGGAGGACATCGGGGTGCCGGGCGGCTTCGGCGGCGCGTTCACCGTCACCCTCGGCCTCGAGCAACGCTTCCCGGACCGGATCCTCGACACCCCCATCGCCGAACTCGGCTTCTTCGGCGCGGCGGTCGGCGCGGCGATGATGGGGATGCGCCCCATCGCCGACGTGCAGTACTCCGACTTCCTCTTTCTCGCGATGGACCAGATCGTGAACAACGCCGCCAAGATGCGCTACATGTCGGGCGGGACGTGGAAGGTGCCGGTCGTCTTCCGCGCGCCGGTCGGCGCGACCGGGCGCGGCTCGCAGCACGCGCAGAACATGGAGCGCTACTTCCACGGCATCCCCGGCCTGAAGGTGGTCGCGCCCTCCAACGCCTACGACGCCAAGGGCCTGCTCAAGGCCGCCATCCGCGACGACGACCCGGTGCTGATCTTCGAGCACAAGTTGCTCTACGGCTCGAAGGGCGCGCGCGCCGAATCGGGCACGACCGACGCCTCCAGCGAGGTCCCGGACGAGGACTACACGGTGCCCATCGGGTCGGCGGCGGTCGTGCGCGCGGGGGAGGACGTGACCCTGCTCGGGTGGCTGTTGATGCTGCACGAGGCGAAGCACGCCGCGGACCGCCTCGCCGCCGAGGGCGTCTCCGCCGAGGTGATCGACGTCCGCAGCCTCGCCCCGATCGACTGGGCGACCATTGGCGCGTCGATCGCGAAAACCGGCCGCGCCGTCATCGTCGAGGAAGGCCCGAAGACCGGGGGGGTCGCCGCGGAACTGGCCGCGGGCATCACCGAGCGCTTCGGGGACCTGCTCCTCGCCCCGGTGGAGCGGGTGGCCTCCCCGGACGTGCCGGTGCCCTTCGCGCCGGTGCTGGAGAACGCCTACCGGCCCGACGCCGCCCGCGTGGCCGACGGCGCGCGCCGCGTGCTGGCGTGGGGGTGAGCCGGGGGCATCGGGCATCGGGCGATGAGCGCTGGTCCGCGATCGCCCCTCGTGGTGACGAGTGGGCCGGACCGGCGGGCGGCCCGAATGCCTCCAACCGCGCCGGCGCGGCAGATGTATCAATCGCGGCGCGACATCCTCTGGTAGGGCAACCGGGGAGCGTGTCGCTGGCCCAGGGGTGACTCCCCTCTCTCCCCCGGGCCACGCGCTCCCCGTTTCCGTGTCCGGAACCCACCGCCGCACCCACACCCGTCACGCACCCGTCGCGCACGACATCGCCCCGGCGGGGGAAGCCGGGGCGACGCCTGTGTGGTGCGTCTCGCGCGGGGGCGGTCCAGGGGGTGAAACCGCCAACTCCCGCGCGGGAAACGCCTGGGTTGAGGGGGCCGCCCGGTGGGACCGCGCCCGGCCTGGCGGCTGCCACGGCCCGACGAGGGGCCGCGCGACGGCGATCGCTGCCGGGATCATTATGCAGGGATCGCGGCCGCTTGCCTACCCCGAGTCGTTGGGGGTGGTATGTTCGGCGTGTCCGGACAGCCCCCCTCCCTGGCCCCTCCCTCGCCGCGGCGGGAAGGGGCTTCTCGCCGGGGTCCGCCGCCCGCCGCCGGGAGACCCGCCCGGCCGCGGCACGCCTCCTGCGCGATGCCATGCGCGGACATTCCGCCCCGCCCGCCGCCCACACGGCCACACCCCGGAGGAGCGCCCCGTGGACACCGCCCGCTTCGACGCCATCGCCCGCATCCTCGCCGCCGCCGGACCGCGCCGCGCCGCCCTGCGCCTGCTGGCCGCGGGTCTGGCCGCCCCGGCGCTCACCCCGGCCGCCGGAAACGCCGCGGCCTCCAACGCCTGCAAGCGGGCCTGCGACGCCACCCGCAAGGGCTGCCGCGCCATCTGCGGGCAGGAGCGCGCCACCTGCGACGCCGTGGAGGCCTCCTGCTTCGCCGGCTGCCCCGCCGGCGACGAGGCCTGCCTCGCCGCCTGCGGCGTGGCCTGCCAGGGCTGTGCCGATGATGCCGCCTCCTGCTCCTCCTCCTGCCAGAAGAGCCGCAAGGCCTGCCAATCCGCCTGCCGCGACTGCATCGCCGGGTGCGATGACGCTCGCCAGGCCTGCTTCGCCGCCTGCGCCCACAACGACCCCGCCTGCAAGAAGGCCTGCACCGCCGCCCGCACCTCCTGCCGCAACGGCTGCGCCTGACGCGCCTGACGCGCCTGACGCGCCCCTGCGAAGCGCCCGCACGCCCGCCCGATGACCTATGATTGGAGGGCTGCCTGTCCGTAGGCGCGCTGATCCACGTCTCCCGAGGGATGCTCCGCGATGAACACCTTCGCCTTCGATGCGTTCGCCCGGCGGCTCGCCGCCACCTCCACCCGGCGCGGCGGGCTGCGCGCCGCCGCGGCCGTTGGCGCGGCGGCCGCCGCCGACACCCGCCCCGCCCCCGATCCCGCGTGGCGGACCGCTCCGGTTCCCCCTTCGGTTTGCGACATCTCCTCCGTGCGGGACCTGCAGTCCCTCGCGCCGGGCACGCTGATCGCCTCCGAGGAGATCACCCCCGAGGACAACCTGCTGGTTCCGGCGGGCGCCCGCGTCTGGCGCGTCCGCTACGTCTCCACCGGCCGCGACAACATCGAGCGCACGCTGGTCTGCGGCATCGTCGCCGCGCCGTCCGATCCGGCCAAGCTGGACATGACCGAGGTGGACGGCGAGCCCGCCGCCCGGATGGTCGGCTGGACCCACGGCACGCTCGGCATCACCCAGCGTTGCCAGCCGAGCCCCCAGCCCGATCTCGCGATCTGGGGACCGCCGCCGTTCGGCTTCGGCGGCGTCGGCTGGGGCGCGCACGGCGAGGGCGTCAAGCGCGTCTACCAGGGGCCGCCCGAGGACGGCATCCTCGCCACGATGCTGAACCGCGGCTGGATCGTCACCGCCACCGACTACCAGGACGAGACCTCCCCCGGCGCGGGCTACCAGCCCTTTGTCATCGGCAAGATCGCGGCCGCCAACGCCCTCGACAACTTCCGGGCCGCCCACGCCCTGCTCGCCTCCGTGTACGGCGCGCCCCCGGCCTCCCGGTACGACATCGCGGTCTGGGGCCACTCCCAGGGCGGCCATACCGCCATCTGGACGGGCCAGATCGCCGAGCCCTACTTCCTCGCCACCGCCGCGCCGGATGGCCCCCGCTTCCGGCTGCGCGGCGTGGCCCTCGAGGCCGCCGCCAGCAACCTGCTGACCGACCCCACCCGCGAGGACCCCTCCCTGGTGGGCTTCAGCCAGTTCGACTGGGTCGCCAACATGGCGCCCACGCTGACCGGCATCCCGGTGCCCATCCCGGCCGCGCCGATGTTCATCTCCTACATCGCCAAGTCCTGGCAGCACTGGGCGGGCACCGGGGCGCCCGATCCCGCGGCCATGCCCGCGTTTCCCGACGTCGGCCCCCTCGATCCCTCCACCATCGTCACCCCCGCCGGCCTGATCGCCATCGACCGCATGACCGAGTTCGGCGGCCGCTGCTGGGCCGACGGCGCCGCCGTGGCCGAGGTCGCGCTCCCCTTCGTGGACACGCCCTACCTGCAGCCGATGTTCGCCGACGGCGAGCAGGTCGGCGATCTGCGGCACGGCAACTTCGACGCCACCTGCGCCAGCGCCGAGGCCACCGCCGACCCCGCCGTGGCCGCGTGGTGCGCCTGGCTGCGGTACCAGAATCCCGGCCCGCTCGGCGTGCACGACCTGCCCAAGCTTCCGATGCAGGACGGCGAACTCGTTCCCCTCATGATCGCCCACGGGGCCGCCGACGCCATCGTCCACTGCACCACCACCACGCCCACCGCCGACGGCCTGCCGGAGCCGCGGGATTGCGTCTCCGTCCGCTTCTACGAGACGCTCGTCTCCGAGTATTGCCCGGACGGCGTGGCGAAGGGCTCGCTCACCCTCGGCGTCTGGAACCCGCAGGAGGGGATCACCGTCGCCGACCACTCGGACATCACCGGGCTCGCCGCCGCCGCCGACGGCGCGGCCCCGGACGCCCTGGCCTTCACCGGCTCGCCGCTCGAGCAGTTCCTCACCGCCGCCTTCGCGGGCACGGTCGAACCCGGCTGCACGTCGGGCATCCGCTCCTTCTCCTGACGGCCCGGAGCGCGCTCCCAACCATTCGGCACAGTGCGGCCCCCGCTTCGGCGGGGGCCTCGCCGTGGTTGCGCGCCCGGTGGCCGCGCCGGGAGTCCGGTCCCGGCCCCGGCCCCGGCAGGAGGTTCGTGTAAACTGCAAATCAATGACTTGACCAACCGGTAGCCACGCAGCAGCCCATCCGGCTGCCGTGCATTGCGGTAACCCCGACTCCGTGGCCCGGGCGACGCGACGCCCGTCCTGCGCCGGCCCCCCTCGCGACCGATCCGTCCGCGGGCGGGCTGCCGCCAGGAAGGCCACGCACGATGAACGGCGCCACCCCCACCGACCCGCTCGTCTCCCGCCGCGGCGGCATCCGCGCCGCCGTCGCCTCCCTTGCCGCCGCCGGCCTCGGCGCCGTGGTCCGCGCCGTCGCCCCGGGGTCCGCCGCCGCCAGCACCCGCGGCCACGACCGTAGCGACAAGGGCAAGCGGGGCAACGACACGGCCAACGGCGGCAACGACGGCAACGACAAGGCCAACGACGACACCGGCGCCAGCGCCAGCGCCGGCGCCAACCCGGACGGCCCTGCCGGCCCCGCCGGTCCCGGCCGCCAAAACGGCCCCGCCAACCCCCCGGAGGCCGACGCCTCCGGGGGCCCTGCGGCGACGGCAGCCGCAACGCCAATTCCTGCCGCCGGAACGCCGATTGCTGCACCAATTTCTGCGACACCTCCCTCGGCCGCTGCCGCTGCCGCGCCAAGGGCCAGCCCTGCAAGAGCTCCGCCAACTGCTGCAA
>JBJTKE010000590.1:0-4120 GCA_046096285.1 Chloroflexota bacterium | reverse complement strand
GTTGGGGGTGGGCGTGTTCATGCTCGACCCTGCCTTTCTGGATCGGCGCCGTGAGCGGCGGCCTGAAGGTGACCGGAGCGCGGAGACCGGGAAACTGGCGCGGGCGCGGGCGCGTCGTCGCCGTCGAAGGCGCGGATGGTCTGCGCCACCGAGCGCCCGAGGGCATCGGGATCGTACCCGCCCTCGAGCACGGCGACGAGGCGGTCTTCGCACAGTTCGCTGGCGAGCGCGGCGGCGCGCCGGGCGAGCGCGCCGAACCCGTCGTCGGTCAGGAGCATGCCGGCGAGAGGGTCCGCCTCGTGCGCGTCGAAGCCGGCGGAGACAAGGATGAGACCGGGCCGGAAGCGGCGGATGGCCGGGATGGCTGCTTCGTCGAAGGTCCGCAGGTAGTCGCGATCTCCGGTGCCGGCCGGGAGCGGCAGGTTCAGGGTGAAACCCTTGCCAGGGCCGGAGCCGCGCTCCGCGGACGAGCCGGTGCCGGGAAAGAGCGGCGACTGGTGGAGCGAGACGTAGAGGATCCGGTCGCTGGCGTAGAAGATTTCCTGGGTGCCATTGCCGTGGTGCGCGTCCCAATCGAGCACGAGCACGCGGTCGAGTCCGCGGTGGAGGGCGTGGGCGGCGGCGACGGCGGCGTTGTTGAGCAGGCAGACACCCATGCCCGCGGCCGGGCGGGCGTGATGCCCGGGCGGGCGGGCAATGGCGAAGGCCGCACCGGCCCGGCCGTCGAGGACGGCATCGGTGGCGGCCAGGGCGGCGCCTGCGGCGTGCAGGGCGGCCTCCCATGAGTCGGCGAGGACGAGGGTTTCGGGATCGATGGCGCGCCCGCCCATGAGCGAGCGCTCCTCGAGGTCATCGAGGTAGGAGAGATCATGCACCCGCTCGAGAGCGGCAAGGCCAGCCGGGCGAGCGGCAACCGCCGGCCTGCCGTCATCGAGACCCTGGCGCGCGAGTTCCGCGTCGATCGCGGCGACGCGCCGGGGGTTCTCCGGGTGGGCGCCGGTGTCGTGGCCGGCCGGCAGCAGGGACCGCACGATGGCGGTCCGGCGCGTCGGCGCGTCCTGGCGGCGGTCTTCACGGTCGGGCGTCGTCGTCATGCCCGGAGTATACGTTCAGTGGGCGGGAGACGCGGTCCCGGGCACGGAGGGGACGATCGCCGGCGCGCCCGGGGGCAGGCGGGTCGTCATCCCACGGCCAGTCCGCGGCTCTGCCGGGCACGGTGCGGGCACGCCGGGCGGGCGGGGCAAGGGATCGCCTGGCGGGCCTGCCAGCCGGGCGTCCGTGGGCGGCGGCCTGGCGGAAGTCGAGCAAGGGTCCTGCGACGGGAAGGCAGAGGATGACCAGCGCCCAACCCACCGGGTTGGCCTCCCGCGCCGGGGGGTCCCGCCGAAGGTCATGGAGGGCGGCGGCGAGGCCGTACTGCGCCGCGATCCAGATAATGATGGCGAGGGCGATCAGGCCCGACTCGATCGACACGCGCGTCCGCTTCCGGGAGCAGGCCGCCCGCACGGGCGGGGCGCGAGGCCGCGCCATCCACCCCCCGGCGCTCCGGGGCTTTGGCAAGGGGCCGAGGCTCCACGGGGCTAGTGTACCCTTGCCGCCTTTCGCGCAGGGCAGCCCGCCGGGGCGATCGACGGGAAGGCGAGGGTGATGACGACTCCCGAGCGGCTAGCCGGACCGGCGCTCCCGTCGGCGGGACTTGGGCGGTTCGCGACGTACTACCTGCTGGCCGGGTCATCGGTGACCGGCAGCATCTGGATCCTGTACCTGGCGGAGCGCGGGTTCTCGCTTGCCGAGATCGGGCTCGCGGAGTCGGTCTTCCATCTTGCGCCGATCACGCTGGAACTGCCGTCGGGATCGCTGGCGGATGTGGCCGGGAGGAAGTGGACGCTGGCGATCGGGCCGGCGCTGGCGGGAGTGTCCTCCCTGCTGATGCTGCGGGCGGACTCGCTCTGGTGGCTGTTGCCCGCGATGTACGCATCCGGGGCTTCGTTCGCCTTCAGGTCCGGGGCGGACCAGGCGTTCCTCTATGACTCGCTCGCGGAGACGTCGCGGCAGGGGCGCTACGCGGCGCTGTACGGCAGGCTGCTGTCCCTTTCCTATGTGATGCTGGCGGTGAGCATGTGGGCCGGCGGCCTGCTGGCCGACCGGGATTTCCGCTGGGCCTTCCTGCTGGCGGCGGCGGTTTCGTTCGCCGCGGCGGGGCTGGCGTTGACGCTGCGCGAGCCCCGGCGCGAGCGCGCCCCCCAGGCCGGAATCCTGCGGAACGTGGCCGAGGCGGCGCGGGTGGTGCGGCAGAATCCCGGGCTGGGATGGCTGCTGGCCTTCACGACCGGGCTGGCGACGCTGGTAACGTTGATCGCGCTGTATGCACAGGCGGTGTTCTCGGGGCACGGGATGGCGCCGTCCCGCGTCAGCTTTCTGATCGGGGCATCGCTGCTGCTCACCGCGGCGGGATCGTGGGCATCAGGCAGGATCGGGGCGCGCGTGGGGTTCGCGCGGTTCGCGGTGGCGGCGACGGTGGCGGCCACGGCCGCGGCGCTGGGCCTCGGCGGCGCGGGCGTGGCGGTGGCGACCGGGCTGTACCTGCTGCACGAGGTGTTCGCCGGGGTGTTCGAACCGATGGTGTCGGCGCGTCTGAACGAGGGGCTTCCCTCAGCACAACGGGCGACGATTCTCTCGATCGAGGGATTCCTGTTCTCGGTGACGATGGTCTGGGCGTTTCCGCTGTTCGGGTTGGCGGCCGAGCGCTTCGGCTGGCTGGCGGCATACGGGGCGGCGGCGGCGGCCGTGATCGCCTTGCTGCTGGGCTGGCTGGCCAGCGAGCGTGCGGACCGGGCGTGAGACCGCCGGGCCGGGAGCTCAGGCGCCGGGCATTGTGAGCCCGAACAGGCCGCGGTAGTCGGGGGGCTGCGGGGGCGCCCAGCCCGCAAGCAGCGAGGGGTCGGTGAGACGGATGACCTCCACCCCGATGGGCCTGCAGGTGGGCAGGGGGTCGCCAGCGTCGGGGCCCCAGAGCGCGACCGAGAGATCGCCGCCGGGGCAGGTCGAGATGGCGCAGAGCAAATCGATTTCCGCGAAGAACTCGAAGTAATCGCCCTTCCTGGCGGGCGACGGCTTCATGAAATAGAAGCCGTCCTCGTTGATGCCGGTGACCTGGAAGATGTTGAGCACGTCGTGGACGTCCGACTCGTTGAGCCGGTAGGGCAGCACCGCGCGGACGAGGTTGCTGTGGCAGTTGTAATCGAACTGTTCGCCGGTGAGCATCCGGGTAACGTAGGGGTCGCACCGCGAACCGAGAAGGTCGTGGCAGCGGCCGCCGTCCTCGTCGACACCGTAGCGGATGGTGTCCCCGGTGATGGTCAGCATGGGCCGGAGGTAGGGCAGGCAGGACCAGAGCCGGTTGTGGACGGAGACGTGGGTGCCCTCAAGTTGGCGGGTCCGGGCCGCCCACATCCGCTCCCGCGGGTTGTGGCGGTGCCAGCAGTTGAAGTCGACGACCTGCGGCCCCTCGATCGTGGAGATGCGGCAGAGGTGTCCCGCCGGCACCTCCCAGGCCCGGCCGGAACGGATCGGGGTGACGAAGGACCCGGTTGTTTCGCGGCTGGAAGTGGCGGCGAGGCGGTCGTAGAAGGGGCGGTTGACGTCAATCGTGGTGGGGTCGTTCGGCAGGTAGGTCCATCCACTGGCCATGGGGCGGTTCTCCTGTGCGAGCGCGCGGAAGCCGGTGGGACAAGTCGGGGGTCACCAGGACGCCGGGAAGAAGCGGGGATCGGATTCGGCAGCGGTGGCGGGGTAGGGCTGGAACCGGATCAGCACGGGCTCGAATTCGTAGGGCACGTCGAAGGCGACCCAGCCGGAGCGACTGGCCCCGGGGAAGTACTCGCCGACGGCGTCCGGCCGCGGCGGAGTGAGCACGGGGACATCGGGGATCACCGCGCCCGCGGCATCGGCCAGCTGGAAGGCATTGCCGGGGAAGGTGGCTGGCGGACCCCCGGCCGCGTTGCAGGTGATCGTGAACCTGAGCGCGACCCACTCGCTGCCGTCCGCACCGGTGGCGTCCTCGATCCTGAGCGCGCCGGGGCGGTAGTCGACGAGGTCGAACACGGCTGCGCCGCGGGCG
>JBJTKE010000589.1:0-1813 GCA_046096285.1 Chloroflexota bacterium | reverse complement strand
GAGCGCGGCGTGTTGCCCCTCGACCACGACTCGGTGGATGACGCGTTCGTGATCCGCCGCTGGCTCGCCCTTGCCTCCGGCTCCGGGTCGGTCGCGGCAATCGACGAACGCCCCGACTGGACCGACCTCACCGGGCGCATGCTCGCCATCCCGTTGGACGAACTTCCGGCCGATTTCGCCTCCCTCGGCGGCAGCGCGGAGGGCGACCCGGAAGACGACCCGGTTGCCATCCCCGAGCCAGCCGCCGCGGGCGGTGGCCCGGACAGGGCGGCGGTATACTCGCTCAGCTTTCCGAGATCGGACCCGAAATCGAGGCGAAGGTGAACGAGCAGGAGCGGGCCGCGACGCTGGCCCAGGTTGCGGCGGACGTCCGCGAATGCACCGCGTGCGAGTTGTGCAGAACCAGGACCCAGGCGGTCCCCGGAGAGGGGCCGGCGACCGCGACAATCCTCCTCATCGGCGAGGGTCCCGGCTGGCACGAAGACCAGCAGGGCAGGCCCTTCGTCGGCAACTCCGGCAAGTTTCTCTCCGAGTTGCTCGCCTCCGCGGGCGTTCGCCGCGAGGACGTCTTCATCACCAACGTCGTGAAGTGCAGGCCGCCCAGCAACCGGGACCCCATGCCCGACGAAATCGCGGCTTGCTCGGCGCACCTGGACCGCCAGATCGCCGCGCTCGACCCCGAGGTGGTCGTCACGCTGGGCCGGTTCAGCATGGCCCGCTGGTTCCCGGGCGAGCGGATCTCGAAAATCCACGGTCAGCCGAAGCGCGACGGCCGCCGCATGATTGTCCCCATGTACCACCCGGCCGCCGCCCTGCACCAGGGCTCGTTGCGGCCGGCCATCGAGGAAGACTTCGCCCGGCTGCCGAAGATCCTCGCCGAGGTGGAGCGGTTCCGCGAGGCCGATGCCCAGGCCGGAAAGACCGCCGACGTCCCGCCCGCCCAGCAGATGGAACTCTTCTGACCCGCGTTGCCCGAAAGGACCACCATGTCCGGCTCCGACGACGTGCGACTGATCTTCCTCGGCGGACTGGCCGAAGTCGGCAAGAACATGCTCTTGCTCGAGTCCGGCGAGGACATCATCGTCATCGACGTCGGCCTCGCCTTCCCGGAGGAGGATCAGCCCGGCATCGACCTCGTGCTGCCGGACATCTCCTACCTGAAGCAGAACCGCGACCGGTTGCGGGCGATCTTCATCACCCACGGCCATGAGGACCACCTCGGCGCCATCCCGTGGCTGCTGCCCGATCTGCTGCCGGTCCCCATTTACGCCACCCGGCTCACCATCGGCCTGATCAAGGTCAAGCTCGACGAGGCCAGGCTCACCAGCCAGGCCGACCTCCGCGAGTTCGACCCCGATCAGGACGAGGCGCTTCGCGCAGGCGTGTTTGCCGTCGAGCCGTTCCGGGTCACCCACAGCATCCCCGATGCCGTCGGCTTTGCCGTCACCACCCCCGCCGGGCTCCTCGTCTTCACCGGCGATTTCAAGTTCGATCCGACGCCGATCGACGGCCTCCAGACCGACTTCGCCCGGCTCGAGCGGTTCCGCGAGCGCGGCGTGCGTCTGCTGGTCTCCGACTGCGTGCACGTCGAGACGCCCGGCGAGACGCCCTCCGAGCGCATGGTGGGGGAGACCTACGACGAGGTCTTCTCCCGCGCCGAGGGGCGCATCTTCGTGGCTACCTTCGCGTCGCTGATCTCGCGCATCCAGCAGGTCATCGACACCGCCGCCCGTCATGGGCGGCTGGTGGCCCCGATCGGCCGCAGCGTCGTCAACAACGTCCGGATCGCGCGCGAACTCGGCTACCTCAACGA
>JBJTKE010000588.1:0-3153 GCA_046096285.1 Chloroflexota bacterium | reverse complement strand
TACATCGATTCGGTCATCGATCGTGCCAAGGCAGAGGGTCGCAAAGCCATTTGCTTCGTGACCGGAGTGCCGGGGTCAGGCAAGACCCTTGCCGGGCTCTCAATTGCCAACACGCGGATGAAGGCCGATCAGGACGAACACGCGGTGTTTCTGTCCGGTAATGGCCCGCTCGTTGACGTCTTGCGCGAAGCCCTGGCCCTCGACGAGGTTGCCCGCGCCCGAGAGTTGGGCCAACCACTGAGCAAAAGCTTTGCCAAGCGGCATGCCGCAACGTTCATCCAGAACATTCACCATTTTCGTGACCAGTATCTGAACGGAGAAGTTCCCTTGGAGCGGGTAGTGGTGTTCGACGAGGCGCAACGAGCGTGGACCAAGGAGCAGGCGTCCAAGTTCATGCGCGAGAAACGCGATCAGGTTGACTTTAATCAGTCGGAGCCCGCCTTCCTGTTGTCGGTCATGGATCGCCACCCGGGGTGGTGCGTGGTCGTCTGCCTGATCGGTGGAGGCCAGGAGATCAACACCGGCGAGGCGGGGCTTGGTGAGTGGTTGCGCGCGCTGCATGTAGGCTACGACCGATGGGAGGTTCATCTTTCGGACCGGCTTACAACAGGTGACTACCTGGCCGATGGAGATACCCTTCCCACCACGCAAAAGCACTGGTTTAAATCTGACGCCTTGCATTTGGCGGTGTCGGTTCGCTCATTCCGTGCGGAAGCCGTGTCTGACTTTGTCGCCGCCGTGATTAATGGTGATGAGGAACGCGGGCGGGGCGTTCTTCAATGCCTCCGAGACTATCCAATCGTGCTGACACGAGATCTTGAATCGGTACGGTCCTGGCTTCGTCGACAAGCGCGAGGTACTGAGCGGATCGGCCTTGTTGCATCGTCAAATGCGCTGCGACTCAAACCTGTTGGCATCCACGTGAGGGCTGGGATCGATCCTGCCGCATGGTTTCTGAAACCAGCGGACGACGTGCGTTCCTCGTTTTCGCTGGAGGATGTCGGAACGGAGTTCGACGTGCAGGGTCTCGAACTGGACTGGACCGGGGTTTGCTGGGATGCAAACCTCAGGTACATGGGCGGTCGCTGGCAGCACTGGAACTTCCGCGGTAGCCGCTGGGAGCATATTGGCGATCCGATTCGGCGAGCCTACCTTGAAAATGCATACCGAGTCCTGATGACCCGCGCCCGCCAGGGCATGGTGCTGTTCGTCCCCCAAGGCTCTCCGCTCGACAAAACTCGAGATCCTCGCTTTTACGATGGGACGTTTGATTTCCTCCGGAGGTGTGGGCTTCCGGTACTCGGTTAACCCGGCGTGTCCAACAATTCGGCTCGTCGGGGACGCTCCCGATCGGAACGCCCCCGTACCTTGCCGACAACCGGTCTCCTCCTACACCACCCGCCCGAGGAACGCCGCCAGCCGGTCGGCGGCGCTGGCCCCGGCGGGGGCGGGCTGCTCGGGGCCGATCACGCCGGCGGGGCGCTCCCGGCCCTGCATCGCGGCGCGGCTCATCTGCAGCGCGGTTTCGTTGAGGTCAGGGGCGAAGTCGGTGGGCTGGCCGGTGGCCTTCGCGAGGTCCCAGCCGTGGTTCAGGATGTCCACCAGCCGCAACCCCGTTGCCGCCGGGACCGGCATCGTGCCGTAGGGCAGGGTCACCATGCCGTCCATCGCGCCCGGCGCCTCCAGCAGCGCGAGCATCGTGCCGGAGGTCGCGACGTAGTCGGCGGGCGGGTTGTCCACCGGCCGCTGGTAGTCGGCGAAGCCCGGGTTCTCGCCCTGCAGGGCCATGGTGAACACCCGGTTGCCGGAGACGAGGTGGGCGACCACGTCGCGCACCGTCCACTCGGTGCAGGGGGTGGGCAGGTCCCACTGGTCCGGCCGGATGCGGGCGATGATGCCGCCGGTGATCTCGACCGCTTCGCCGACCAGTTCCGGCATGGGCCGGTGGCGCTCGCGGGTGGCGGCGTTCGGGCCGAGGTGGGAGAAGTGCTCCGGGGCGTGGCCGAGGTAGGCCGCGAGGCGGTCGGCGGCGGGGGCGTGCTCCACCAGCAGGAAGGTTTCGGGGTCGAAGGGCGCGCCGGGGCGCTGGCCGCCGGGAATGGCCCGCTTCGCCATGGCGAGCAGCGGTTCCGCGAGGTCCGGGGCGAGGTCGGTGGCCTGCCCGGTGGCCTTGGCGAGTTCCCAGGCATGGTTGAGGGTGTGGACGGCCAGGAACCCGGCGAACCCGGAGGGCGGCATCTCGCCGAAGGGGCTGCGGACTACGTGGTCCGGGCTCATCGCCCGGAGGGCCGTGGAGATGGGAGGGCACGAGGCCCGGAAGGCAGCCGCCGGATCGGCGCCGGCGATGTCGCCCTGGGGGCGGGGGGTGTGGGCGTCGTCGAGCAGGGAGAGCGCCCAGTCGTTGGAGTGGATAAGGTGGTTGATGACGTCGCGGGCGACCCAGCCCTCGTTCGGCGAGACCGCGCTCCAGCCGTCGGGCCGCACGTTGTCGGCCAGCGCCTGGACGACGCCGAGGCTGCGGTCGAACGCGCCGAGGAGATCCGGCATGCCGGCGGCGGCGCGCGCGTCCTGGTGGCCGTGACCGTGACCGTGACCATGACCATGACCGTGAGAATGGCCCTCGCTCATGCTGCGATCGCTCCCGTGAATTGCCGCGCAGGCGGCGCATGATTCAGCGAGGCTAGTATGACGCGCAGGCGAAATGCCGGCTGCGAGGATGCCGGGCGGCGGCGCGCCGGCCGGGACTGGGCAGCGGTAGGCCGGGGCAACGCGGGAACCGGCGGGGTGAGGGTGGTCCATGAACGGCGGCGACCCGGGCGACCGGGTGCGATCTGACGCGACCGCGGGCGGCGGACCGCATGACAGCCCTCCGGCCCGCCGCTGGCGGCCGGACTGGTCCGGGTTCTCCTGGCGGCTGGGTGCGGTGGCGACCGCGCTGATGGTGGCCATCATGCTGGCGTCGCGGCAGTTCGGGGCGGTGGGGCTGTTCGCCGGGATGGGCGCGCTGCAGGCGTTGCTGGCGAGCGTCGCCGCCCCGATGCGGGTGCGGCCGTGGGCGGCCTTCTGGTTCGCGGCGGTCGGGGTGGGGGCCACGGCGCTGGCGGGCGTGGTGGCGAAGGATCACGCCTCGGCGGTGACAGCCCTGGCCGCTAT
>JBJTKE010000587.1:0-2008 GCA_046096285.1 Chloroflexota bacterium | reverse complement strand
CCCTCATGGTCGCTTACCACGACACCGAATGGGGCATCCCCTGCCGGGACGACCGGGAGCTGTTCGAACGGTTGCTGCTCGAAGGGTTCCAGGCCGGGCTTTCATGGCGGACCATCCTCCACAAGCGGGAGAACTTCCGGGCCGCGCTCGACGGGTTCGATCCCGAGCGCATCGCGGCCTACGGCGAGGCCGACATCGCGCGCCTGCTCGCCGACCCAGGCATCGTCCGCAACCGGCTGAAGGTGAACGGGGCCGTCACGAACGCCCGGGCGTGGCTCGCCCTGCGCGAGCGAGAGGATGGCACGTCCGGCTTTCTCTGGTCGTTCGCGCCGGATCGGCGGGTGGTGCAGCCTCGCGCGATGACCTACCGCGATCTTCCCGCCGCCACGCCGGAATCGGACGCCATGAGCAAGGCGCTCAAGCGGCTCGGGTTCACCTTCGTGGGCAGCACGATCTGCTACGCGTTCATGCAAAGCGTGGGCATGGTCGACGATCACGCGGCAGGGTGCCACCGCGCCGGCGCGGCGAGCCGGGAATGACGGCAGCGCCGCCGCATCGCGCGCCCGGAGAGCAGGCGCTCGCCGCGGCGGCGCTGGGCGGCATCCTCGTCCATGTCGCCGTCCTGCTCGCCGCGCCCGTCGTCCGCCCGGATGTGGATCTGCTGCGGGATGGCCTGAGCCACTACGCGGTCGGGCCGGGTGCCGCCCTGCAGGAGGCCGGGTTCCTGGCGCTGGGCGTGACCTGCGCCGCGCTTGGCGCCGCGCTCAGCAGGCGCGCGCCGGCGACACGCCTCGCGGGGGCGCTGCTCGGACTGGCGAGCGCGGGATTCGCCGGCCTGGCCCTGTTCCCGATGGGCCGGGGCGGACCCATGACCCCCATCGGCGACCTGCACCTGACGGCGGGAACGCTCGGCGCGGCGCTGCAGTTCGCCGCCGTGCTGGCGGTGCTGATGCGGCCCGGCGCCTGCGCGGCGGTTGGGGTCTCGCGGCGTGCGGGATGGGGCCTTGCCGCGCTGGCAGGCGCCGCGGCGGCAGGCATCCAGCTGGCGATCTGGAACCCGGACCTGAACCTGCCGGAGGGGGCGCTGGCGCGCCTCGCGATCGTGCCGCTGCTGGCATGGTGGGCGATGGTCTCGCTGGCGCTGCTCCGGGGCAACATCGGGGACAGCGACGGAGAGTGACGCCCGCCGGAACCCGGGCGGCCATGCACGGACGGCGGTCAGGAAATCCGGCGGCGGGAGGTGATCACTCCGGTGTTCATCCCGACGAGGTTGAGGCCCCCGAAGAACCGCGCATGCTCGATCTTCACGCAGCGGTCCTGGACCACCTCGAGCCCTGCCGCCCGCGCGATGCGCAGCGCCTCGTCGTTGCGGATGCCAAGCTGCAACCAGAACACCCTCGCGCCGATGGCGACCGCCTGCCGGGCCAGCTCAGGGGCCTCCTCCGGCCGTCGGAAAACGTCGACGATGTCCACCGGACGCGGGATTTCGGCGAGCGAGGCGTACACCGGTTGCCCGAGAATCTCGCCGCCGGCGTAGCGCGGATTGACCGGGATGATGTCGTACCCCTCCGACTGCATGTAGATCGCGGCGAAATGGCTCGGCCGCATCTCGTCGGCGGAGAGACCGACCATCGCGATCGTCCGGTACTCCTGCAGCAGGCGCAGCCGCTCCCATGCCCCGGACGAGGCGCGCACGGTCGCCGCCGCGGGCGGGATCGCGCCCTGGATGCCGCCGTTGCTTCCGCTCATGCCCGTGCTCCCGCCGCCGCGCGGCTCGCGCCGACACCGGCGCCGCTTCCACTTCCGACGCCGGTCGCCCGCCGCAGGGCGCGGTCGAGGTCCCAGCAGATGTCGTCCACGTCCTCGAGACCGACGGAGATGCGGACGAGATCCGGGCTGATGCCGGATGCCACCTGTTGCTCGTCGGTCATCTGCTGGTGGGTGGTGCTGCCGGGGTGGATCACGAGGGTCTTGGCGTCGCCGACGTTGGCGAGATGGGAGATCAGCC
>JBJTKE010000586.1:0-3335 GCA_046096285.1 Chloroflexota bacterium | reverse complement strand
CCTTGAGATCGACCTCGCGGCCGACCATCAGTTCGGCCAACTCCTCCGGGGTGGTGTCCTTCGTCTGGCGGATGCCGACGGTGCGGCCGCGCCGGATGACGGTGACGCGGTCCGAGATGGCGGCGACCTCGCGCAGTTTGTGGGTGATGAAGACGATGGTGCCGCCGCCGGCGCGGAGGCGCTCGAGGATGGCGTAGAGGTCCTCGACCTCCTGCGGGGTGAGCAGGGCGGTGGGTTCGTCGAGGATGAGGGTCTGGCCGCCCTGGTAGAGCGCGCGGAGGATCTCGACCCGCTGCTGCACCCCGACGGGCAACTCGCCGACCCGGGCGTCCGGCTCTACGGCAAGCCCGTACTGCCCGCCGATCCCGGCGACCTTTCGCGCGGCGGCCTTGCGGTCGAGGGTGACCCCCGGCCCCTCGCTGCCCATGATGACGTTCTCGGTGACGGTGAAGCGGGGGATGAGCATGAAGTGCTGGTGGACCATGCCGAGGCCGTGCTCGACGGCCTCGCGCGGCCCGCTGAACTGCACCCGCTCCCCGCCGACGCGGATCTCGCCCTCGTCCGGGTGATAGAGCCCGAAGAGGATGTTCATGAGGGTGGACTTGCCCGCGCCGTTCTCGCCGAGCAGGGCGTGAACCTCGCCCCGGCGAACGAGCAGGTCGATGCCGTCGTTGGCGACCACGCCGGGGAAGCGCTTGACGATGCCGCGCATCTCGATGGCGTTCGGGGCGCCGTGCTGGATGGCTGGCGCGGAATCGGTGTCCGGAGCGCTCATGCGGCGGACCTCAAGCCGGATCGCGGTCAGAGGCGGCGATTCTACCCGGTTGCGTTCCGGGTTTCCGGCACAGCGGGATGGCAACTGGCATGTCTGCCGTCTGGCCCGGTGCTGGCGGCCAGTATTCGATGGCCGCGAACGCGCCCCCGGCGAACCGGGGGCGCGTTCGGTCACGTGCGCCGATGCACGCGCGAAATCACCAAGCCACGAGCCACAAGCCGCAGCCCGCAGCCTGCGATCTAGGAGCCGAGCGCGTCCGGGGCGACCGGGGCGTAGGCCTTGAGCTGGTCCTCGTCGGCGGGGACGACGAGGGAGCCGTCGATGATGGCGGCCTTGTAGGCGTCGACGGTGGCCATGATCTCGTCGGTGATGTAGCCGCCGGGGTTGAGCAGGTCCACCCCGCCCTCCTTGAGGCCGAGTTCCTGCGGGCCGCCCACGAAGGCGCCGTCGACCACCTGCTTCGACACGGTGAAGACGGCGGTGTCCACGCCCTTGGCGGCGACGCCGAGCTGGTGCTCCGCGCCGAGCTGGGACTGGTCGGCGTCAGCGGCGACGCCCCAGAAGCCCTCGCCCTTCTCCTTGGCGGCGTCGAAAGAGCCGATGCCGGTGGCGCCGGCGACCGGGAAGACGATGTCCGCGCCCTGGTTGTACTGGGCGAGGGAGAGTTCCTTGCCGAGGGCGGGGTCGGAGAAGGTGTCGGCGTAGGAGACGATCACCTCGACGGCGGGGTTGACGGACTTCGCGCCAGCCTCGAAGCCGACGGCGTAGCGCACCACCGGCGGGATCTTGACGCCGCCGACGACGCCGAGCTTGTTGGATTTGGTGGAGAGCCCGGCGGCGACGCCGGCGAGGAAGGCGGCCTCCTGCTCCTTGAAGGTGAGCGAGACGACGTTGCCGACCGGTTCGCTGGTGTCGGGGTCGATGGCCACGGAGTCGATGAGCAGGAACTTGTCGTCCGGGTACTGCTTGGCGATCTCGACGATGGCGTCGGTGAGCAGGAAGCCGACGCCGACGGTGAGGTCGCTGCTCTCGGCGGACTGGGTGAGGTTGGGGATGTTGGCGGCGGCGTCGCGGCTCTCGATCACCTGGGGGGTGATGCCGAGTTCGGCGGCGGCCTGGTCGAGGCCCTTCTTGGCGAGGTCGTTGAAGTTCTGGTCGCCGAGGCCGGCGGTGTCCGTCACCATCGTGACGGTGGGCTTGTCCTGGGCGCCGGCGCGGAGGGCGCCGGGGCCGAGGGCGGCGAGGATCGGCGCGGCCGCGGCGGCCTTCACGAGAAACCGGCGGGAAACGGGAGCGCGGAGCATCGGATTCCTCCTGGACGCGATCGGCTCGGCGACAGCCCGGCGTGGGCGTCGCCGGGATCGTAGCAGACGCCCTCCCGGCGGGCGCGCGCGCCGGGCACAGCGGCCGTGGGGCGGGGTTGTGCGGTCAGCCCGCGCGGGCGCGCTCGATCATCCGGGCGGGGGAGAGGCCGGCAAGGCCGAGGGCGTCGAGGCCGCGGATATCGGCGCGGAGGTCGCGGCCGAGGACGGCGCAGGCGAGGGTGACGAGGGCGTCCATTACCGGGGTGTCGACGCCGAGGGCGTCGCCGAGCGCGGCCCACGCGCCGACGCCGCAGGGGATGTCCTCGGTGAGCCAGCGGGTGTCGAGGGCGCCGGGGGCGCGCAGCGCGGTGAGCATCCTCGAGCCGTTGATGACCGCCCAGAGATCGGGCGAGGAGGGCCCGAATCCGGCCCCGGCGAAGGCCTCGGCGACGGGGGTGAGGGTCAGCCCGAGGGCGCGGCCGAGGGCAAGGCGCTCGGCGTCGAGCGCCTCGATGAGGCGGACCACGCCGGGGGTGACGCCCTCCTCGTAGAACCAGAACTCGCCGCGGCTGCGCTCGATGCGCCCGGCGTTCAGCAGCACGCCGGGCGGGTGGACGACCGGGTTGAGCGCCGAAAGCCCGGCCTCGATGACGTGGGCGTAGGGCCGGGCGCCGGGGAAGAGTTCGGCCAGCGGGGGGAGTGCCTCTCCGGTCTGGGTGGACGGCCAGACGCCGATCCCGAGCGCGGGGACCGTGCCCCAGATCACCGCGCGGTCCGGCGCGCTCTTGCGGCAGACGTAGGGCGCGGTGTCCGACTCGGCCACGATGACGCCGGTCTTGCCCGCCGCGTCGAGGGCCTTCGCGAAGGCAAGCGAGCCGAGGTTGCCGGGCAGCAGGGCGAGGAGGCGCCCGGGCCGCAGATGGGGAACGAGGAGCGCCGCGAAGGCCGCGTGGGCGTAGCTGGGCACGGAGCAGACGAGGGTTTCGGCCCACGTGCAGGCGGCGGCCGGGTCGGTGGTGACGCCGGCGAGCCGGCCGGGGCCGCCGTTGGGGCCGTCGAGGGTGATGGTCAGCGAGTCGCGGATGGGGTCGAGGGTGTGGGCGAAGTCCGGGTGCTCCCAGAGGAGGACCTCGTGGCCGGCGCGGGCCAGCGTGGCGGCGATGGCGAAGGCGGTGTTTCCCCCGCCGAGAACGGTGACGCGCATGGACGGCTCCCCGCGAGCGGACGGGCGCGCGGCGGCCCGCGCGGCGGGGATC
>JBJTKE010000585.1:0-5158 GCA_046096285.1 Chloroflexota bacterium | reverse complement strand
GGCGGCGAGTTCGATGGCGAGCGGCAGGCCGTCGAGCAGGCGGACGATCGCGGCGGCCTGCGCGGCGTCGGCGGATTGGGCCGGGCGTCACGGCGCGGCATCGGCCAGAACGCGGGAAAAGAGGGCGACGGCGGGATTGGCGACGAGGGCCTCCCCGGCGGAGCCCGGGGCGGGCAGGGGCAGGGGAGGGACGGACACGACCCGCTCGCCGGCGATCCGCAACGCCTCGCGGGAGGTGACCAGCATCGCGAGCGCGGGGGCGGCGGCGAGCAGGGCGGCCACGCTGGCGGCGGCGTCGAGCAGGTGCTCGAAGTTGTCGAGCACGAGCAGCGTGGGATCGCCGCCGAGAGCGGCGGCGATCCGGTCGGCGGCTGATCCGGGACCGTGAGCGGGCGCGCCCGCGGCGCGGGCGACCGCGGGAAGCACGAGGTCGGGGGAGGAGATGGCGTCGAGCGAGACGCGGAGCACCGGCAGTCCCGCCTGCTCGCGGCGGACGGCGACGGCGCGGGCGAGGCGGCTCTTGCCGACGCCGCCGGGACCGGCAAGGGTGAGCAGGCGGTCGCCGGCGGCGAACCGGCCCTCGATGGCCGCGAGGTCGGCGTCGCGGCCGAGGATGGCGGCCTCATCGGCGGGCGGCGGCGCGGCGGCGGCGGCGGCGCGGGCCTCGGCGCGCAGGCGGCGATGCTGGCGCATGGAGGCAAAGAAGCGGGCGCGGCGGGCGTCGTCGAGCCCGAGGGCGATGGCGAGCATGTGGGCCGAGACCGGGTGGGGAGCCGGGCGGCGGCCGCGCTCGAGGTCGCTGATGGTGCGGGCGGAAAGCCCGGAGCGCTCGGCGAGTTCCTCCTGGGTGAGGCGGGCGGCGAGGCGCAGCGCGAGCAGTTGCCGCCCGAAAGCGTCGTCGGTGGCGTCCTGATCCGATCCGGGAGCGGCGGCCTCGTTCATGGGTGGCGAGTATAGCCAACCCCGGCGGCCAGACACCTGTGGTTTCTGTCGGGAAAGCTGTCCGGTCCCGCGTCGTGGCCGGATGAGACCCCGCTGCCTAGCATGGCCGCTCGCGGCGGGCCGCCGGGCTCGTCCGGGCGAGCGCGGACCGGCCGGCGGACCGGCACACAGACGGGAGCGAGGGGCGCGCGATGGACGAGGCACGATTCGACCGGATGGCGGCGGCGCTCGGCGGCGCGGCGACGCGGCGCTCGGGGCTCAAGGCGGCGCTTGCGCTGCTGCTGGGCATCGGCGGGCGGGAGATCACGCCGGGCGCCGATGAGACCGGGGCGGCGCCGAAGCGGCATGGCCAGCGCGAGGTGAACGGCGAAAAACGCCCGTGCGGGCCGAAAGCGCGCGACAACCGCTGCCGCAAGCACAAGGACTGCTGCACGAAGTACTGCAAGAAGCCGAAGAAAGGCAGCACGGCGAAGGTCGGACGGTGCCGGTGCATCAAGCCGGGGAAGAAGTGCACGAAGGCGCAGACGTGCTGCGGCGGCGCGCGCTGCCAGAACAAGCGGTGCACGGCCGCTTCGGCGTGCGGCGCGACCGGCGCGGCCTGCACGGCTGACGCGTCCTGCTGCTCCGGGCTGGTCTGCCAGAACGGCAGTTGCGGGGCATGCGCGCCGACGGTCTGCGCCAGCGGATGCGCGTTCACGACGGTGGCGGCCGCCTACGCGGCGGCGGCGGCGGGCGACACCATCTACCTCGCGGCCGGGACGCACCAGACCGGGCTCAGCATCACCAGGGACATCACGTTCGCGGCCTGCCCGGGCACGACCGGCGTCATTCTCGAACCGGACCGGGTGTACCAGACGCCGGACAGCTACTACGCGATCTTCGCCGAGGATCCCAACGACGCCACGACCGTGCGCTCGGTGACGCTGCGCGGGCTCGAACTCCGCGGAACCCCGGCGGGATTCACCGCGCCGAAGGAAATCCTGCTCTACAGCAACACGAACGGCGTCGTGGCCTGGACACTCGACGAGTGCACGGTGAAGGATGCCAACGCGTTCATGTACTCCGTGGGGCAGACGGCGACGCTCAACGACACCGACATCACCGGGTGCTCCTACGGCGTCTACATCAGCGCGGACACCGCATCGCTGGCGGTCACCGGTGGAACCTTCACCTGCGGGCCGAGCTACATGTTCTACCTCAGCGCCAATTTCGGCGCGCTGACGATGTCCGGCGCCGCGATCCTCGGCGGTCCCTACTACCCGATCTACTTCTATGGCGATTCCGGGGCGAACCGGGGCAACACCACCGCCACGCTAACGAACGTGACGATCACCGGGGGCACGTATTCGCCGCCCTATTTCGAGGGCGGCGAAATCCTGATCGACGGCTGCACGATCTCCGGCATCACGGCCAGCACGGTCGGCGGCGGTCTGTACCTGTCATACGTTGCCGCCACCATCAAGGACACCTCGATCACCGGCAACACAAGTTCCTCCGGCGGCGGCATCTATTTCTATTCCCAGTACGCGGGCGATGCGCTCAACGTCACCGGTTCGACCATGATCACCGGCAACACCTCGACCAACTTCGCCGGCGGCATCCAATGGAGCTACGGCGGCAACGGCACGATCACCGGGACGACCACCAGCAACGTCACCGGCAACACCGGGTTCTCCGGCGCCGATTGCGGAAGGGACGTCAACAACAACAACTTTACGAAGGTGAACTGCGCCACCTGGCAGCCGTAGCCATGGCCGCGGCATGACCGGGGCGGCGTGGAGCATTGGCGCTCCTCGCCGCTCTCGGCCGCCGCAGGCGCGGCCGTCGCGTGCCGGGCGTGCCGTCGATCACGGTGCGGCATCCTGACGATGGGCGGCACGACCGCGGTCACCGGGAACAGCGGGACCGCGGCCGGCGGGGTCGGCGTCGCGTTGCTGGGCAGAAGCGTTACGGTCACCGGATAGAGTTCGGGCCGGGTGACCGGCAACACCGGCGCGTACCAGTGCGGCAAGTGCACGGACGCCTCCGACTGCTCGACCGCCAACAAGTGGTCGCACGTGGACTGCGCGACGTTCGCGTAGGCCCGGAGCGCGCTCGGGCCACCGCCGCCCGCTGGAGGTTGGGCTCCCGGCCGCTGGGTCCACGAGCGGTCGGTCGTCCGCTCCTTACGCGGACATCCCGCCGCCGGCCGGGCCGGCGGCAGCGAAACGCTTCGAGCCGTCCGCAATCGAAACCGCGCAAGGATCGGCGCGGCCGGCGGGAATGTGCCCGGCCGGCCGCGCATGACCCTGATTCAGCGGTGAAGTTCCGGGCCGCAGGCGCTGACGTGACGGGCGGTTTGCCCCCAGCCGGGGCGGGCGGTCGCTGGCGCGGTTGCCGTGCCCGAATTCGCACAAGATAACTTATCCGCAATGTAGTCCGGGCGACAAAAGCGCGGGTCCGGCGATCACCGCCGGCCAGCTGGCGGCGGCGGCGGCACCGGCAGCCCGGGCATGAACCCATACCCTCTCACGGGCTTGGCGGGCGGGTATGGCCAGGTCAGCTTGCTGTGCCGCAGCCCCATGTCCGCCATCGCCTCGGCCAGCTTGATCGCCCAGACCATCGAGTCGATCACCGGCGCGCCAGCGAAGCCGCGGTGCGCCAGGACGGTCTCGACGCCGCTGGCGATCCCCAGCATCCCGGTGCAGCCGAACATCGTCACGTGTGCGCCGTCCCGTTCGATCGCCGCCTGCGCCTCGTCGGCGAACAGGCGCACCAACCGCTCGCGGTCGGTCTCGAGGTCCAGCACCGGGATCTCGACCGCCCGCACCGAGGCCAGTTTCCCGGCCACGCCGTAGCGCAGCGCCTCCTCCTCGAACTGGCGGCGCAGGCTCCGCAGCACGGTGATCACGCTGAACCGGTGCCCCAGCATGGCCGCGAGGTGCATCGTCGCCTCACAGGGGCCGACCACCGGCATCGCCACCGCCTCCCGCGCCGCCATCAGCCCCGGATCGCCCATGCAGTTGATGACCACCGCGTCCACCCCGTCCCGCTCGGCCTCCACGATCCGGGCCACCGTCTGCGGCGTCGCCAGCATCTCGTCCCACGCCGACTCGATCGAGGCCGGGCCGTGGTCGATCTCGACGTGGCTCAACTCGGTGTCGGGCCGGATCACGTCGCGGAACTGCTCCGCCGAGGCGAAGCCACGGGTGGTGATCGGGGTGACGATGCGGATCTTCACGGGCGGCCTCCTGCCAGGTGCCTGACCGGCGCCGCGCAGCGCGCCATGCGTGCCTGACGCGGCGTCTCCTGCGCGGACGTGTAGCCCACCCGGGCTCCCCCGTCAATCGGCCACGGCGCCCGGCCAGCCGTGGCACACTGCGGCCTCCGGTGCGGTGGCGGTTCGGCTGGCGCACCGCACGCACGAGCCAAGGAGCCCCAGATGGCCGAACCCCTGCCCATCGCGCGCCAGATCGTGCCCGGCGCCTGCCCGCATGACTGCCCGGACACCTGCGCCTGGCGCGTCACCGTCGAAAACGGGCGCGCGGTCAAGCTTGCCGGCGACCGGGATCACCCGTTTACGCGCGGCGGCCTCTGCGCGAAGGTCAACCACTACCTCGACCGGGTGTACGGGTCGGAGCGGCTGACCCGGCCGCTGCGCCGCGTCGGGACCAAGGGTGAAGGCCGCTTTGAACCGGTCGCCTGGGACGACGCCATCGCGGACATCGCCGCCCGGCTCGGCGGGGTCATCGCCCGCCATGGCGGGGAGGCCGTCCTCCCCTTCTCCTACCTCGGCTCGCTGGGCATGATCCAGACCCAGAGCCTCGACCGCCGCTTCTTCGCCCGCAGCGGGGCTTCCCGCCTGGAGCGCGCCGTCTGCGGGTCGGCTGGCTGGGCGGGGCTCTTCGCCGCCATCGGTTCCGATGTGGGAATGCTGCCCGAGGACATCGTGCACAGCCGGTTCATCATCATCTGGGGCGCGAACCCCATCGTGACCAACCTCCACCACTGGCCATTCGTCCGCGAGGCGGTCGCCCGAGGGGCCACCCTCGTCGTCATCGATCCGGCACGCACCCGCACCGCCGACGCCGCCGACTGGCACATCCAGCCCCTCCCCGGCACCGACGCCGCCCTCGCTCTCGGCATGATGCACGTTATTGTCCGCGACGGGCTCCACGACGCCGACTACGTGGCGCGGCACACCCTTGGCTTCGACGATCTGCGCGCGCGCCTCGCG
>JBJTKE010000584.1:0-1042 GCA_046096285.1 Chloroflexota bacterium | reverse complement strand
CGCCGCGGAGGTCGACGCGTTCCTGGCGGGCCGCTGACCGGAAGCCTTCGCCGGGTCGTCCGGATCAGCCCCGCTTCGCGGCCGCGGGCGCTTTCTCCCCGGGCCCGGCCGATTGCGCTGGTGAGGCGGGCGCCACGGCGTAGCGCACGATGTCCTCGATCTGTCGCCGGAACCAGGTGGTGACGTCGTCGTTTTCGACGGCCCGGCGGAGTTGCTCGGCTCGCTGCCTGCGCTCGCTCAGGGGCATGGTGAGCGCCTGATAGAGGGCATCGGCAGTTCCCTCGACATCGGCCGGCGAGATCACCAGCGAGGCCGCGCCAAGTTGGCTCGCCGCGCCCGCTCCCTCGGAGATGATGAGCACGCCATTGCGCTCGTTGAGCAGGGCGCCCTCCTTCGCGACGAGGTTCATGCCGTCGATGATGGCGTTGACCAGCAGCACGTCGTACCACTTCATCGCGGCGAGGGCCCGGGGGTAGTTTTCGCCCATGATGAGGTGGATCGGCTGCCAACCTGTCTCGACGTTGGCGTACTTGGCGTTGATCCGGCCGACGATGGCGCTCACGTCGTCGAGATAGTCCCGGTATTCGCTCACATCGAGGCGGGAGGGCACGGTGATGGCCACGAAGTTGACCCGCCCGAGAAACTCCTTGTGGGCCTCGAGCAGGCGGTCGAAGGCGAGAAACCCGCGCACGATGTTCTTGCTCGGTTCCGCGCGGTCGACCCGCAGGACGGTGAACTCGTTCCAGTAGTTGGGAAGGTAGCGATCGTGGGCCCGGGCCTCCTTGCCGTAGGCGGTGCGGCGGACCTGAGCGGTGTCGATGGAAATCGGGTAGGCGCGAACCTCGACGGCGCGCCCGTTCCAGCGGACGCGGAAATCGGTGTAGTCGATGTCCGCGCCGGGCACGTAGGCCTCGCAGGTGTACATGAACGAGCGGGCGTGCTGCTCGGTCTGGAAGCCGACGACGTCGCAGGAGAGCATGCCCTCGCAGATCTGCCGCCGCCAGGAGGCGGGGAGCAACCGCCAGTAGTCGGGATCGGGCCA
>JBJTKE010000583.1:0-3671 GCA_046096285.1 Chloroflexota bacterium | reverse complement strand
GCGTCTCGGCGGGCAGGTTCCCCGGGTTGCTGCATGGCGGCGTGGAACCGCGAACTGGCCGCCCTGATCCGCGGCGAACCGGTGGCGGCTGCGGTCGGCGTGCCGGGGGCGGTCTGGGACCGGGGCGATGAGGCCGAAATCAACGAGGCGATCCACGCCGGGAACCGCGATCTCGGCCTCGCCGGCGCGTTCGCGGCGGCGGCGGAGTCCATCGCCGATCTTCGGGCCGCCCTCGCGGAACTTCCCGACGCCAGCCTGCATCAACCCCGGATCGCGTTCGACGGCAAGCCGGGCCGCATGAGCCAACTCCCGCTGCTGCGGTGGGTGGACTCGTGCGTCAGCCTGCACCCCGCCGGGCACCTCCCCGCCGTGGCGGAATTGCTTTCGCAGGGGCGGGGGAGCGGCTCCGGGCGGGACTGAGACTCAGGCGGCTTCCCCGGATGGGCCGTCGGCGAGGGCGCCCGCCCGCCGCGCCGCGATGCGCGCCACGATGAGCCCGGAGACCGCCGACCCCAGCAGGCCCAGGTGTTCGTCCAGCAGGGTATCGAAGTAGGCCGTGTCCAGTTCCGTGCCGAACCGGATGAACCCCAGCCATTCAACGCCCTCCCAGAGGATGGCGGTAATCGCGCCGAAGCCGGTGACCAGGCCGAACAGCGGCCACGGGCCGAGCCGCGAGCGCAGCAGCAGCGATCCGAACGCGGCGGAATAGAACCCCCAGTTCACCAGGTGCATCAGGTCGTCGTACCACGGCGCCGAGTCGAACAGGTTGAAGATGTTGCCGATCAGGTCGAGCACGATGCCGAGGGTCAGCAGGAAGTCCGCCGCGAACGGGTAGCCGCCGGCCGGACGGCCGCTCCGCCGGAGCAGCCACCAGGTCACCGGGATTGCGGCGATCAGCAGCGGATACCCGATCATCCGCTCCCACATCGCCTTGCCCTGGAACTGCGGCAACTCCATCCGAAGCATGATGAAGGCGCAGCAAAACGCGAAGAACAGCTTCAGGCCAAGCAGCGGCCCGAGCATGCGCGGCCACGCGGGCGCAGGTCCGGCGTCTGCCGCGTCAGGGGCGCTGGTCGCCGGCAAGGTCATGCGTCGCCACCTCCTCGGTCGCGGTTTGTAGCATGGCACGGGCTCTGCTGCCCGTACCCCGTCCCGCCGCGGCTTTCCCGTCGGCGGCGGCGCGGCTAGAATGGCGCCGGATATACCGCCGGAACCGGCGCAGAGGTCGGCTCGCAAGGAGAGGCACAGGATGGTCCTCAGCAGGTACGTTGGCGCGGAAGTCAAGCGCAAGGAAGACCCCCGGCTGATCACCGGGTCATCGATGTACGTCGATGACCTGCAGTTGCCCGGCATGGCGCATCTCGCGCTGTACCGCAGCCCCTACCCCCATGCCCGTATCCGGAGAATCGACACCAGCGCCGCCGAGGCGATGCCGGGCGTGATCGCCGTCATCACCGGCGACCAGCTTGCCGGATTCTGCGGGCCGATGGCCGCGGGCCAGGGCGAGGGGTCCAGCCACGAGATGGCGGACTTCGACGAGACCGAGTTCTCGCCGTCGGGCGCCCCCACCACCTGGGCGCTCGCCCGGGGCAAGGTCCGCAACACCGGCGAGGCCATCGTGGCGGTCGTGGCCGAGTCCCGCTACCAGGCCGAAGATGGCGTGGCGGCCATCGAGGTCCACTTCGACGAGTTGCCGAACGTCACCAACCCGGAAGAGGCGATGAAGCCGGGCGCGCCCCAGCTCTTCGACCACATCCCGTTCAACGTGGGCGCCCGCTGGGACCGCCTGCACGGCAACCCCGACGAGGCCTTCGCCACCGCGCCGGTGGTGGCGAAGGGGCGTATCCGCTCCCAGCGCGTCTCCGGCGTGCCGATGGAGCCGCGGGCCGTCGCGGCCGCGCCCGACCCGCTCAACGGCGGCCTCACGGTCTGGACCTCCACCCAGGCGCCGCACTGGACCCGCAGCGCCATCGCCGGCGCCCTCGGCATCCCGACGACGAAAGTCCGGGCGATCGCTCCGGAGGTCGGCGGCGGCTTCGGCGTGAAGATCGGCGCGTACCAGGAGGACCTGATCGTCGCCGCGCTCGCCTGGTGGCTGAAGCGCCCGGTCAAGTGGCAGGAAACCCGCTCCGAGAACTTCCTCGCCACCCACCACGGCCGGGACCAGTGGGCCGACGTGGAGATCTGCGCCGACCGCGGCGGCAAGCTCATGGGCGTCCGCATGCGGGTCGTCCAGGACCTCGGCTCCCACGCCAAGGGCAACGACCTCGCCGAGTTGACCGGCCGCATGTCCGCTGGCTGCTACGACGTGCCCAATCTCGACTTCAAGAGCTTCAGCGTCTACACCAACACCATGGCCGTCGGCGCATACCGCGGCGCCGGCCGCCCGGAGGCCGCCTACTACATCGAGCGGGCCATGGACATGCTCGCCGACGCTGGCGGCTGGGACCCGGCCGAACTTCGCCGCAAGAACTTCATCCCTGCGTTCGACAGGGGCTACGTCACCGCCGCGGGCGAAAAGTACGACACGGGCGACTACGAGAAGCCGCTGAAGAAGGCGCTCGACCTGATCGGCTACGCCGACCTCCGCAAGCAGCAGGCCGAGCTTCGCAAGAAGGGCCGCTACATCGGCATCGGCATCGCCTCCTACGTCGAGATCTGCGGCTTCGGCCCCTTCGAAAGCTCCACCGTCCGCGTCGAGCCGAACGGCGACGTCACCGTCTACACCGGCATCTCGCCCCACGGCCAGGGCCAGGAGACCACCTTCGCCCAGCTCGCGGCGGACTGGCTCGGGGCGGACTACGAGAAGATCATCATCAACCACAGCGACACCCTGAACACCCCCCAGGGGAACGGCACGATGGGCAGCCGCGGGCTTGCCGTCGGCGGCGGCGCGCTGGTCATCTCCCTGAAGAAGGTGCAGGACCGGGCGAAGCAGATCGCGGCCCAGTTGCTCGAGGCCGCGGCCCAGGACATCGAGCTCAGCGATGGCAAGTACCGGGTCAAGGGCAGCCCCAGCGGCGAGGGCCTGAGCCTCGCCGACATCGCGGGCGCGGCCTACTCCGGCGCGCTGCCCCAGGAGTTCGAGGCCGGGGTGGAGTCCGCCGACTGGTTCCGGCCCGAGGACGAGGCGTTCCCCTTCGGCACCCACCTCGCGGTGGCCGAGGTGAACCCCGAGACCGGCGAGTCGAAGCTGATCCGCTTCCTGTCGGTCGATGACTGCGGCGTGATCATCAGCCCGCTGCTGGTGCGTGGGCAGGTCCACGGCGGTCTGGCGCAGGGCATCGGCCAGGCGCTGTTCGAGGAAATCGCCTACGGCGAGAACGGGGAGTTGATCAGCGGCACGCTGAACGACTACGCGCTGCCGCGGGCGTGGAACTTCCCGACGTTCGAGACCCATCACACCGAGACGCCGACCTACCTGAACGGCCTCGGCGCGAAGGGGATCGGCGAGGCGGCCACGATCGGCTCCACCCCGGCCACGGTGAACGCCGTGATCGACGCGCTCGAGCCGTGGGGCGTGACCAACATCGACATCCCGCTGACGGCCGAGAAGGTCTGGCGGGCGATCCAGGCGAGCGGCGTCACTGCCCGCGCCGCCGACTAGCGAACCGGAACGAGCGGCCCGCTGGAGCGATCCGGCGGGCCGCATTCGTTTTTCGCGTTGCGGC
>JBJTKE010000582.1:0-4546 GCA_046096285.1 Chloroflexota bacterium | reverse complement strand
GGTTCGCGGCGCTGTCGGGCGCGTGCGCGCGGGCGGGCCGGGTGCGCGACCCCCGGCCGTTCTGGTGGCGGCGGCTGATCTCCACGCTGTCGGTGCTGCTGCTGGTGGCGCTGCTGCTGGGGGCGGCGCTGCTGTTCGTGTTCGGCGGGGCCATCGGGCATGCGCTGTCCGACGCCTGGCTCGGGGGCGAGCGGGTGGAGTCGCTGTGGACGTGGCTGCGGCGGCCGCTGGGGCTGCTGATCGTGTTCGGCGCGGTGCTGTTCCTGTACCGCTTCGGGGCATTCGTGCATCACCGGCCGCGCTACCTGGTGCCGGGCGCGGCCCTCGCGACCGCGCTGTGGTTCCTGCTCGTGCGCGGTTTCGGGGTGGCCCTGGACGTGATCGAGCCGGGGAGCGCCTACGGAGCGGCCGGGAGCCTGCTGGTGCTGCTGTTCTTCCTGTACCTGAGCAGCCTGGCCTTCATCTCGGGGGCGATGCTGTCGGCGGTGCTGGGGCGGCGCTATGACCGGTAGCGGGAGCGCGCGCGGCCCATCGGGTAAGGTTCCGCAGGCGAGGGCCGCGCGGGCGGCCCGCCCGAGGAGGGGACATGGCCCCAGTTGACCGCAGGGCACCGGCCCGGCGCACGCCCTGGTGGCGGACCGCGCTGTCGTGGCTGCTGTTGCTGATCTTTTGCGTCACCGCGCCGCTGGCGATCATCGCGGGGTGGGCGCGCTACAACCTGGTGGACGAAAGCCGCTTCGTTGAGACGCTGGCGCCGCTGGCGAAGGATACGCGGGTGCGGGAGGTGATCGTCGATGCGGTGGAGCGGGCGCTCGGCATCGAGCCTGCCGCGGACATCGAGGCCAGGGCAGCCGGACAGGCGGGAGCGAGGCACGGCGGCGGGTTCGCGCTCGACCTGCCCGCACTGCTCGGAATCCAGGTTGCGGCAGCGGCCACGCCGGAGCCCGCGGTGAAACGGGCCGGAACGACCCCGCCGCCGGCGGTCGTGTCGCCGACGGCGGCGCGTCCTGCCGCGCCGCCCACGCCCTCCCCGAGCCCGGCCGCCACCGCGTCGCCCGCGCCGTCGCCCACGCCGAAGGCCATGCCCTCGCCGAGCCCGGAGGCCGCCGCGCCGCAGGCAACCGCGGCGCCCACCAGGGAGGCCGAGCCCGTCGCGGCCGCGAGCCCGGCGGCCGCGGAGGGAGACGGCACGCCGTCGCTGGCGGGCGTCGAGCGCGAACTGGTGGGGGAGGCGGTCGACGAGGCCCTGGATTCGCCGGAGTTCGCGCGGGCGTGGGAACTGGCGAGCAAGAAGTCGTTCGCCGCGCTGACCGCGGCGGAGGAGGGGGCGGGGCCGGTGTACCTCGACCTCTCGGGAGCGGCGGCGCGCATCCAGCAGGATTTGTCCGGGCTCGGGATTCCCGGGATCGACCAGGTCGCGATCGCGCCAGAGACGTTCAGCATCGAAGTGCTGGACGCGGACGCCGCCACGGCCGTGCGGACCGCGCTGCGCCGCATCCAGGCGCTGGGCCTTGCGTTGCCGATCATCGCCGGGGTGGCGCTGATCGGGTCGCTGTGGGCGGCGGGGAACAAGCTGCGGGCGCTGCGCCGGGCCGGATTCGGACTGGCGCTGGCGACGATCATCATGCTTTTGGCGCTGCTGATCGGGCAGCAGGGAGCGGTTTCGCGGCTGGGTTCGGGCGACATGGCCGGTGCTGCGCAGGCCGTTATCGACGCGGTGCTGCGGATGCCCGCGCTGTGGAGCCTCGCGGCGATCGTGGCGGGCCTGGCGGTGGCGCTGTTCGCTGGGATGCTGGGCTGGATGCGGGGCCGCTGACCGGAAAGTCCGGCCGATGCACGCATTCCCGGACTGGGCCGAGACCGCCCCCACCCCGAACCGCCGCACAACGGGGCGGTCCGGAAATCCCGGTGCGATTGGGCCTTGTGCCCGCTCGCCCAACCCCCGCCCGCTGCGGCGGGGGTTGGGGCTTTCGTGGTTTCCGGGGCGAATCGCGGCCATCCCCGGGATGGCGGGCGAGCGTCGCCAGTGACCGGAATCGACCGAGTCCGAACCTTTCCGGGTCTGACGGGGGAGGCCGCCGGCCCGGGAGGCCCGTATTCTGCGTCGCCGCCCGGCACGGCGGTCGGGGTCATCGCCCGAACTGGACCCAGTAGGTCAGCACAACGCCGGCGACGATGGCGGGGTAAAGGATGCGGGCGACGATGTCGAGTTGGCGCAGGTGCCCGAACTGCTGGCGTTCGAAGAAGAAGTCGCCGATCAGGCCGACGAGGATGCAGCCGGCGCAGAGGCCGATGAAGGCGTAGAACGCCCACTCGATGGCGACGTTGTAGCCGATGTCCGGCAGTGAGCTGGTGACCTCGGTGAGCAGCACGGCGGTGGTGAGGATGCCGGTGACGCCGAAGGAGACGCGGGCGCCGGTCTGGGAATGGGAGAAGAAGAGCGAGACATAGGTCACGATGACGAGCAGCGTGAGGGGCAGCAGGTTTTTGATCAGGAAGGCCTCGACGTCGCGCTCGATGCCGAGGTCGGTGGTGAGCACGGAGTACTCGATGCCCTGGTCGGAGACGCCCACGGTGGGATCGCCGAGGGCAGCGGTGCTGCCGATGGACTGCTGGTAGAAACTGAGCTCGACCGGGAGCCAGTTGGGGATGTTGGAAACCGTGGCGTCGGCGTCGACGCCGCTCTGGAGCCGCTGTTCCTGTGATTGCTCGCGCACGCCGCGGTCAAGGGTGTAGACGATCCTCGAGGCGGGCAGGGAGCGGTTCTGGACCTGGATCAGCAGGTTCTGGGTGTCGAACGGGAAGTCGTGGAAGTCCATCTGGGCCTTGAAGGCTCCGTTGACGCGGAACAGCTGATAGGTTTCCCCGCCCGACTTCGCTTCACGGATCGGGTCGCCGAGCGAGAGCGAGGGATCGACGGCGTTGATGAACTGGATGTCGGCGGCGTCGTCGCTGCCGCTGTAGCGAAGCCAGAGGAAGAAGTCGGCGTTGAACGTCTGGCTGCCGAGATCGAGCGCGCTCACCTCGTTCATGTTGAGGCCGGTGAAGACGATGCGCTGCTTCTGGAGATAGAGGCCCTCGACGGGGATGGCGTCGCCGGATTCGATGTCCTCGGCGATGGTGCGGTTGCCGGATGGCCGGTAGGGGACGAACTGCACGGGCGCGGAGGAGTACAACTGGTCGCTGGCGATGCCTGCCGCGATGTTCCGCGGGGCGGTGCGGGTCTCGTCGAACCAGATGCGGCCGAGCACGCCGGCGGTGGAGCGCTCCGGGTCATTGAAGCCCGCGAGGGCGTTGCGGAGTTCGACGCGGGTGTCGTCGTTGCTGCGTCCGGGATCGAATCCGACCTGCTCGAGGGCCGCGATCAGGGCTAGGGCGGCGTCCGCGGTGGTTGCGCCACGCCAGGTTGGCTGGACGCCGTAGGCCTCCTCGAAGCGCTGGGACCAGCGCAACGCTTCCGCCGAGAGGCTGTCCATGAAGAGCGGGGCGGCGGCAATCATCCCGTCGGTGTAATGGCCGGGATTCGACTGCTCGCCGGGGTAGTCCGCAAAGGTGCGAAGATAGGCGTCGGAGCCGTAGACGTCGCCGCCGATGAGTTGGTTGGTGATGCCAGCGTCCTTGAGGGCGACGATGAGCGGGGTGCCCACCGCTCCCTGCAGGGAGAGGACGATGGGGGCATCGCTGCCCAACCGGCGAAGTTCCTCGATGATGGCGGGAATGGCGGACTCGTCCGGCAGGTCATAGAGCGCGACGATTTCGCCGGAAAAGGCGCTGGCGATGGTTCTGCCGAGGTCCTGCCCGTAGACGTCGGTTCCCTGAATCAGGATCAGTTGGTCCAGGCCGAGCAGGTGCTCGATGCCGGCGGCGATGAGGGTGCCCTGGCGGGTGTTGTCGAAGGTGGTGCGGAAGTACCAGGGGTTGGTGTCGGTGACGGCGTTGGCGTTGGCGGTGCTGGTGATCGCCGGGATGGCGTTTTCGGCGTAGACGGCGCCCGCGGCGAGCGAGGGGCCGCTGGTGCGGTGGCCGATCACCGCGAGGATGCGGTCATCGGCGGCGATCTGGCCGGCGACGGCGACGGCCTGCTCGGGCGTGTTGCCGTCGTCGAAGGTGAGCAACTGGACGGGGTGGCCGTCGATCCCGCCGTCGGCGTTGAGCCGGTCCAGCTCGAGCTGGATGCTCCGCTCCATTTCCGTGGCGAACACGGCGTCGTTGCCCACCATGCTGGTGGCGAGGGCGACGTAGAGCGGCGAACCCTCGGACTTTCGGGAGCCAAGCTGCCAGGCGATCAGGCCGCCGAGCAGGGCGAGCAGGGCGATTGCGCCGACGATGATCCAGCCCACGGGCGGCCTGCGTGGACCGCTGTCGGCGGCCAGCAGGGCATCGGGTGGGTCGGGATCGGTGAGATCCTGGAGGGCGTCGGGGACGCGGGATTCGACCGCATCGAGGCGTTCGAGGGCCGATTTCGCGGTCGAATCCGGGTTGATCGCGGCGGCGCGCTCGAGGCAGAAGCGCCGCTCCGGGTCGTCCGGGGCGAAGTGGGCATACC
>JBJTKE010000581.1:0-3423 GCA_046096285.1 Chloroflexota bacterium | reverse complement strand
CGCCCGCCCGCCGAGCGCCTCGGCAAGACAGCCCATCTCCTCGACCGCCCGCGGGACGAGCGCCGCCCGGAAGTTGTGGTGCGGAATCCCCGTCGCCTTCTCCAGCCCATCGGAGACCCCGAGCGCGATCGCGTAGGCGTTCTTCATCGCCGCCGCGATCTCCACCCCGGTCAGGTCGTCGGTCACCTCCACCCGGTAGGCGGGAGTCTGGAACACATCCGCGCAGAACCCCGCCGCGTCGAGCGGCCCCCCGAACACGATCGCGGTCGGGATGCCCCGCGCCACCTCGTTCGCCTTCGACGGCCCGCCGACGCCGACGATCGGGGCCCCGGTCACTTCCGCGATCACGTCCGGGAGCAGCAGGATCGCGTCGCCGTCCGGCCCTGGGTCGAACCCCTTCGCCACCGTCATCACCACCGGAACCCGAGGGAGCAGCGCCGCGAACCGCTCCGCCACCGGCCGGATGCCCGGCGAGGTCACCGCGAACAGCACGATGTCGGCCCCGGCGATCGCCGCCTCCCCCTCCTCCGCGCCGAACAGGCGAACTCCCGGCGCGGCGGGCGTGGCCATCCGCGGGTGCGGCTCGCCTCGCCGCAGCCGCTCGATGATCCCCGCGTCGTAGGGTGTTCCCCACAGCCGCACGTCGTGGCGGTTGGCCGCGGCCGGGGTCGAGATGGCGAACCCCATGTCGCCCGCGCCGAGAATCGTGACGGTCGCCACCGCGCACCTCCGGGAAGGACGCGCCGCGCCGGCGCGCCCGGGATGGCGAGCGCCGGCGGATGCGCCACCCACCGGCTCTCGCCCCGGATCGCCGCGCCGCGCCCGCCGGATCACTCCGCCGGGCGCGGCCGCAGGCCGGACTACATCTTGGACGCCTCGTCCACCAGCTTCTTGATGACGTCCATCCCTTCCTGGGTGGAGCCGTAGCCGCCGGTGGTCAGCTTGCCGAGCTCGACCGCGATGATGTCGGTCGCGATCAGCGGCCACTGCGGCAGGTGCGGCTCGGTGCCCATGCGGGTGTTGATCACCTCCAGCATCTGCGGGAAGTGGCGGGTCGAGCCAGCGCCGACGACCTCCATCGCCTTCACCCGCGGGTCGTCGAAGGTCGACTGCCGCATCGGGGAGGCGCCGCCGCCGATCACCGACGCCAGCGTCTGGGTGTTGGAGCTCGTCGCCCACTGCAGGAAGATCCAGGCCGGATCCGCCACCTTCGAGTACTTCGAGAGGCAGTAGGTCGAGCCGCCCTGGTGGCCGAGATCCGGCACCTCCTCGTAGCCCGCCTCCTCCGGCTTGCGCTGCGCGGTGTTGGCCGGCAGCGGCGCCGGGGTCATCAGCCCGGAGACCTTCGACGACGCCGGATCATCCCAGCCCGGGAAGTCCTCGCCCCAGGTGATCACCTGGCCGCCCTGACCCTGCTGGATCGCGGTGAACTGCCCGCCCCAGTCGTAGGTGGTCACCGCCGTCGGCATATACTGCTGCAGTTCCCGCATGTAGTCCACGCCGGTCACCGCCGCCGCGTCGTTCAGCGAGCACATCCCGTCCGCCGTGTACACCGACCCGCCGTGCGACCACACGTAGCCGGTCATGTCGCAGTTCAGCGCATAGTGGCCGGACTTCATCTGGCCGACCGTGCCGTAGGTGCCGGAGGCCGCCATGGCGTCGTTGATCGCCTTGGCGTTGGCCAGGTACTCCTCCATGGTCGTCGCCGGCTTCAGCCCCATCTCGTCGTAGATGTCCTGCCGGTAGAAGTACATGAAGATCGGCACGTCGCACGGGAAGCCGATCATCTTGTCGCCGTACATCGCGATGTGCTTGACCAGCGACGGCAGGAAGTCGTCGATGTTGTAGTTCGGCATCGCCAGGTCCGGCTTCTGCTCGAACAGCTCCCGCGGGTCGAAGGTGTCGTTGATGAACCGGCCCACCCACGCCTGGTCGAAGGAGTAGATGTCATTCGCGCCGAGCTGCGCCGCCGCGTCCTGCGACACCTTCGCGAGCACCTGGTCCAGCGGCACCACTTCCCAGTTCACTGTGATCCCGGTGATGTCCTCGAAGAACTCCTTCTTCAGGTTGATGATCGCGCGGCTCGGCGGCGTCTCCTCCGAGACCACCTTGAGCGACGTCCCGCTGAACTTGCCGCCGACGTCCTTCAGCCACGCCGCCACCTCGTCCGGCTGCGCGGCCTCCAGGCCCTGCCGCATCGGCGCGGCGTACCCCCGCCGGCTCGACCGCATCATCCCCGCCGCCGACAGGCCCACGCCCGCCGCGCCCAGCGTCTTCAGCATGGACCGGCGGCTGCTGCGTCCGGCGTAGAAGCTGTTGACGGCGTTGCTGATCGCCATCTTGTCGCGGAAATCGTTGGTTTCCTTCACCGACGCTCTCCTTTTCACGTGCACGCGCCGCCCCGGCGGCGGCGCGAACCGTTCCCGGACCGCCCGGCCGTACCCCGGCCCCGGTCCCTGCCCCCGGCGCCGACCTGGCGCCGGTCGTTCGCCCGGTGGCGCCGGCTGGCCACGCCGTCGCTCCCGGGGCATAACGGGCTCATCGCCCGGCGAACCGCATCACTTCACCGCGCCCAGCGTCAACCCGCGCACGAGATGCCGCTGCACGAACAGGATGAACACGAAAATCGGCACCATGCTGGCCGTTCCCAGCGCCGCCAGGTACCCCCATTCCGTCGCAAACGCCGTCGTGAAGGTCGACGACGCCACCGGCACCGTCCGGATCTTTCCCGTCGTCAGCACCAGCGCCAGCAGGAACTCGTTCCAGCAGAAGATGAACGTGAGCACTGCCGTCGCCGCCAGTCCTCCCCGCACGTAGTTGAGAATCACCTGCCAGAACGCCTGGAACCGGCTCGCCCCGTCCACCATTGCCGCATCGTCCAGGTCCGGCGGCACCTCGTCGAAGAAGCTCATCAGCAGCAGCACCGCCAGCGGCAGGTTCACCGCGGCGTAGATGAGGATCATCCCCCGGTAGGTGTCGATCAGTTGCAGGTTCCGGAACAGGAAGAAGAGCGGGAACGCCGCCACGATCGGCGGCATCATCCGCTGCGACAGCACCCAGAACGCGAGGTCCTTCCGCCGCCGCAGCCGGAACCGCGACATCGCATACGCCGCCGGCGTCGCGATCAGCAGCACCAGCAGCGTCGCCCCGAACCCGATAATGAAGCTCGCCTTCAGGTACGGGATCGAATAGAACGTCGTCCCGCCCGACCCGCGCCCCACCGACCCCGTCTGCTCCACGTTGAAGCTCGTCGGGTCCGCGTTGCCCAGCACCACCCGGTACCAGTTCAGCGTCGGGTCGAACCCGAACAGCTTGGGCGGCGAGGTGATGATCTCCTTCTTCGGCTTGATGCTGATGTGTGCCGACCAGATGTTCGGGTACAGGAACCGGAGCGCGTTCGCAGCCGCCAGTACCGTCCGCACC
>JBJTKE010000580.1:0-1597 GCA_046096285.1 Chloroflexota bacterium | reverse complement strand
GCGACGAGGGGGTCGGTGACGGGGAGGGGCTCCTCGTAAAAGACGTCGAGGGCGGCGTCGATATGGCCGGAGGCGATGGCCGCGGTCATGGCGGGCTGGTCGATCAACTTGCCGCGGGCGATGTTGACGAAGAGCGCGCCGGGCTTCATCAGGGCAAACTCGCGGGCGCCGACGATGCCCTCGGTCTCGCGGTTGATCGGGAGCATGAGGGCGACGACATCGGGTGTCGACCAGACCTCGTCCCACGACACGGGGCGGATGCCGAGGGACTCCTCGGCGTCCGGGCGGGGGGTGCGCGCCCAGTAGACGACGGGCATGTCGAAGGCCTTCGCGAACTTCGCGACGGGGCGCGCGATCTCGCCGAGCCCGACGAGGCCGAGGGTCATGTCCGGCAGGAAGCGGGTCCCGGGGAAGCTGTGCCAGGTCTCGACGTAGGCGCGGCTCTCGATGTGGTCGCGCAGCGAGGGGAAGCGCTTGGCCCAGTTGAGGATGTAGCCCCAGACCACCTCGGCCACGGTCAGGTAGTTGACCAGCGGGGTAGCGGCGACGGGGATGCCCTTCGCGCGCGCGGCGGCCACCGGGACGTGGTGGACATCCTGCCCGAGGTGCTGGACGAGTTTCAGGTTCCTCGCGTTCTCGATGGCCCAGGCGGGCAGTTTCTCCTTGTGGAGGATGAGGACGTCGGCGTCCTCGATCTCGCGGGCGATCTCGTTCACGTCGTGGGTGAAGCGCATCCCGTCGCCGTAGTCGGCGTAAAGTTGGCCGAAGGGGGCATAGGGGGCGTCAGCGCTGTTGAACCAGATGACGTCGAGATCGTGGGGGGCGACAAGGTCCTTCAATGGAAGGGCGACGGACTCGGCAGCGGGGTTTTCGGCCAGCAGGGTCTGCCGGACTGGTTCGTCCCACCCCATCCACGGGCGCACGCCGAGCACGGTGTTGCCGATGCTGTCCCAGACGACGACTTTGGTCATGTGCGGGCCTCCGGGGGTATCGGGTATCGGGTATCGGGCATCGGGTATCGGGTCTCAGGCATCGGGCGCCGGGCGCCAGATACCAGATGCCGGATGTCAACCGGCGGCGGCGGCGGGGCCGACGTTCATGCGACGGGAGTTTCACCGATCCGAGGCAAGATCGGAATACCCTCTTCAGCCGCATGGGCATCCCGGCGCCCGGTACCCGTCACCCGATCTGCGGTGCCCAATACCCGATACCCAACACCTAGGCACCCCGGCACCCGATACCCCGACACCCGATACCCGATACCCGATACCCGATACCCCGTGCCCCCTACAGCCCCTCCTGGTACGGCGAGTCGCGCAGGGCGAGGAGGTCGGAGATGCGGACGAAGCGGTTGAGGCGGTCCGATTCGAGGAGGGCGCAGGAGATGGCAAGGGCGCGGATGCCCTGGGCGCCGTCGACCTCGGGGGGCGCTCCGGCGCGGATGGCGCGGGCGAAGTCGTCGTACTCGATGGCGAGCAGGTTGGCGTCGGTGGTTTCCCAGGGAAGGTCGTAGGAGGCGAGGCGGTCGCCGCCGAACAGGGCGGCCGTGGCGGGATCGAGGCGGAATCCGGGGACGAGGGCGAGTTGGCCATCCGGG
>JBJTKE010000579.1:0-3917 GCA_046096285.1 Chloroflexota bacterium | reverse complement strand
GTGGGGGACTGGCCCCGCCGAACGCCGTGGCAAGCGCCGCGGCCAGTCCCCCACGCCGGGTGACGCCCGCGCCCAACGCAACCACCAACCGGTCGAATACCGAACGTTCCATCAGCGGTCCTCCCCATCGACCATGACTCGGCACGAAGACGGCAGGGTAGATGAGGAATCTCCCTCGCGGGGAGTTTTCCACAGGTGACCGATGCCAAATTGATCCCTCCGGACCCGCGCCCTGATCCCCCGCATCGCGTATCCTCGCCACGCTGTCCGGCTGCGCTCCATCTGGCGCGCCAGCCCCGACCTGCCCGGCCCGGCGAGGGACACCGCCCGCCATGCATTCAGACCAGGCCTCCGCCGGTCCTCCGGCCAGCCGCCCCGGCTTCGGCATCCGCTCCTACCGGCCCGCCCTGCCGCGGGACTTCGTCGCGCGGCCGCGCTTCGGCGACGTCTCCGCGCTCGCGGCTCCGGGCGTGACGCTGGTGGTCGCCCCGGCCGGGTTCGGCAAGACGGCGCTGCTCTCCGATCTCGCGGCGCGCTCCCCCGCGCCCGCCGCCTGGCTGTCGCTCGCCGCGGGGGACGACGCCCCGGAGCGCTTTGTCGATCATCTCGTCCGCGCCGTCCGCGCCGTTCCCGGGATCGATCCGGGGTTCGGGGAATCGGCCCTCGCGCTGCTGCGCTCGGAGTTCGATCCCGCGCTCATCGCGGAACGCCTGGCCGACGACCTGCTCGCTCTGCCCGGGCCGGTCCTGCTGGTGCTCGATGACTTCCAGCACGCCGCGACCCCCCCAACCGCCTCCCTGCTCGGCCATCTCGTCCGCTGGCGGCCGCCCACCCTGCGCCTGCTGATCGCCTCGCGGACGGAGCCAGCCATCCCGCTCGCCCGCGCCCGCGCCCTCGGCGAGGTGACCGACATCGGCCCGGACGATCTCCGCTTCTCGCTCGAGGAGACCACGGCGTTCCTCGCCTCCCAGCCGCTCCCCGGGGCCGGCCCCGCCGCCATCGCCGGTGACCTGGCCGGCCAGGTCTGGGAACTCACTGGCGGCTGGCCCATCGCGCTGCGGCTGCACGCCCTCGCCCTGCGCGACGCCGCGGCCGGCGGCGCCCTTCCGGCCGACCCCGGGCGGCCCCTCCGGGAGTTCCTGATCGACGAGGTGCTCGCCGCCCAGCCTGCCGCCGACCGCGAGGCCATGCTGCGGCTCGCCCTGCCCGAAACCATCGACCCGGCGCTGTGCGCGCGGCTCTGCGGGCTCGATGACCTCGCGGCCGCCGCCCTGCTGGAGCGCCTCGCCGTGTCCGACCGGCTGCTGACGCCGCTGGCGGGCGGCGCGTTCTCCTACCACGCGCTGACCCGGCGGGCCTTCCGCGACCGCCTGCTGGCGCGCATCGGGCCCGCCGGGGTGGAGGACCTGCACCGGCAACTCGGGGAGGTGTTCGCGGAGCGCGGTGACGTGGCGGCCGCCGCGAGCCACTTCATCGAAGGGGGCGCGGAGCCGGCGGCGGTGGCCATCGTGGAGCGCGCCATGCCGGAAGTCCTGCTGCGCGGCGAGGCCGAGATCGCCGGGCAGTGGCTCTCGCTCCTGCCGGAACCGGCGGTCCGGCGGTCGCCCGCGCTGCTGCTGGCCCGCGCCGCGTTCCAGTCCCTGCACGGCAAGGAGGCGGCCTCGCAGGAGAGCCTGCGGCAGGCCGCGGACGCCCTCGCCGGCCGCGAGGACGAGGCCCGCCGCCGCTGGTTCTCCGCGGCGATGGCGGCGTTGGGCGCGCAGAACTTCCAGTGGCTGGGCGATGCGGCGGCGGGCGTCCGGCGCATGGCCGAGGCCATCGAGGGGCTCGGCGCCGACCGCTCCGTCTACCACATGATGGCGGTGTCGATGACCGCCGCGCTGCTGCGGCTGGACGGCCGCACGCCCGAGGCGATCGCCGCGTTGCGCGACGGCGAACTGCCGCCTGGCTCCCCGCCCGAGGCGATGACCGCCCGCCTGGCGATGCACCGCGCGCTGATGGAACTGCACCGCGGCCGGCCCGATCTCGCCATCCCGGCGGCGCGGGCGTCGGCGCAGGATGCGGCGGCGCTCGGCATCGAGGGCGTCTGGGCTGGCGCGGAGGCCTGGCTCGGCATCGGCTGCCTGCAACGGCTTGACCTGGACGGGGCCGAGGTTGCGCTGCCCGGCGCGGTGGCCAACCGCTCGCGGGTGGGCATGTTCCACGACCGGGAGAGCACGCTTGCGCTCGCGCTCCTCCACCACCTGCGGCGCCGGAGCGGCGAATCGGTCGCGATCGTCCTGGGGTTCCTGGCCGGGTCCGCTGGCGAAACCGACCGCCGCTGGCAGGGCGACGCGATGTCCTTCCTGGCCCGGCTGTCGATCCTGAACGGCAACCTGCCGGAGGCCCGCCGCTGGCTGGCGCTGCGGGAGGAGACCGGCGCATCGGTTCCGTTGCATCTGATGGAACGGCCGGACCTGACCGCCATCCATCTCGGGATCGCGGCGGGCGGCGCGGAGCGGGACGAGGCGATGGACCGGCTCGCGGCGCTCCTGCCGGACCTGGACCGCGCCGCCGATCCGCTGCACGCGATCCGGGCGCGGCTGCTGCTGGCGGTCGGCCGGAAGAGCGGCCGCGTCGCCCCGCTCGAATCGGCGGCGCCGGTCGTGGAGGCCATCGGTCTGGGCGCGCCCGGAGGCATCCTGCTGCCGTTCGCCGAGTTCCAGGCCCCGCTCGGCCGCCTGCTCCGCGAGGCGAGCCGCGACGGCGCCCGGATCGACGCCGAGATCGACGCCATCCTGCGCGGGGAATCCCCGCATGTCGCGTTCGCCGGCGACACCCTGACGCCGCGGGAGTACCAGGTGCTGCTCGCGCTGCGCGACGGCCTGTCCAACAAGGAGATCGCCGCCCGCTTCCATATCTCGCTGGTGACGGTGAAGCGCCATACCGTGGGCCTGTACCGGAAACTCGGTGTGGAGGGCCGGGTGTCGGCGGTGCGGGTCGCGCAGGAGCGGGGCCTGCTGGAGCGGTGAGGCGGCGATGCCCGGCCCGGCGCAGAACCCTTGCGCCCCGGGGCTCCGGCCCCCGGCTTTGTCGCCTCCGCTGCACTCGCGCCCGCGGGGATGGCAGGGGGCGCTCGCCGCGCGGCACGCTTCCGGCGATCATTCGCTTCGGTGCGCGCCGCCGCCCGTTTCGCTTGCCCGGAGGCTCCCATGACCACGCTCACCTATCTCGGCCACAGCGCGTTCCTGCTCGAGGCGGACGGCAAGGCGGTCGCCATCGACCCCTTCCTCACCGGCAACCCGGCCGCATCCTGCGCCGAAAGCGACATCCACCCCGGAACCATCCTCCTCACCCACGCCCACAACGACCACGTCGGCGACACCATCGCCATCGCGAAGCGCACCGGCGCGCAGGTCATCTCCACCTACGAACTCGGGTCATGGCTGGCCGGGCAGGGCGTGGAGCACACCACCGCGGGCAATCATGGCGGCACCATCGCCTTCGACGGCGGCACGGCCAAGATCGTCCCCGCATGGCACACCTCCTCCTACCACGACGGCGAGCGCTACGTGGCCATCGGCGTGCCGGCCGGGTTCGTCGTCCGCTTCGGCGGCCGATCCATCTACTTCGCCGGCGACACCTGCCTCTTCGGCGACATGAACCTGATCGGCGACGAGGGTCTCGACGCCGCGGCGATCCCCATCGGCGACCACTTCACGATGGGCCCGAAGGACGCCGTCCGCGCGGCGACGTTCCTCCGCGCGGGGACGGTCGTTCCCTGCCACTACGACACCTTCCCGCCGATCCGGCAGGATGCCGCCGCCTTCGCCGCCGCCGTCCGCGAGGCCACCGGCGGCGCGTCCGCGGTCGCCCCGCTGAAGCCGGGGGCGTCGCTGGCGCTCTGATCCCGCGCCGGATAGCGGGGCCTCCCGGCC
>JBJTKE010000578.1:0-1392 GCA_046096285.1 Chloroflexota bacterium | reverse complement strand
GGCGCCCCGGGTCCGGCACGCCCTCCTGCACCACCGCCTCCTCGGGGACCACCGCCCCGGGCGCGGCGTTCGTGGCATTATTGTGCAACCCCGCAACACGTCCCCGCCTGCCGCGTTTCGCGGAGAGGATGGACCATGCTTCGACCGTTGCTGACGCTGGTCGCCGCCGGAGGGGCGGCGTGGTTCGGGTATGACGCGCTGCGCGACGGCGCGCTGAACCTGCCGAGCATCCCGGTGGCCTCGATCGTCGAGGAAGCGCCGGTGGGGGCCGATCCCGCCGCGCCCGGGGCGGTGGTCCCCGAGGAGGCGGTGGTGCAGGAGGGCGTGCCGGACCCGGGGCGCCAGTTCGGGCGGGCGCTGTCCGGCGCGTCGGACCAGGCGCGGGAGCTGTTCAAGCTCGGCGAGCGCAAGTCGCGGGACATCCCGGACATCCTCAACGAGCAGCAGAAAATGGGCGACCGGCTCGCGGAGATAGACGCGCTGGTCGCGAGCGGCTCGCTGCCGCCGGAATTGCAGCCCGCCGTGGACGCCTACTCCCGCGGCGCCGCGGACGTGCGCGAGGCGATAGAGAACGCCCAGGCCGGGTTCAGCAGGCTCGACTGGGAGCGGGTGAAGCGGGCCACCGAGCAGATGGGCCGGGGCCTCGATTCGCTGTCGGAAGCAGCGCGGCTCGCGGGGAACTGACGGGGGCGGCAACCCGCCGCGCCGGCGGGCGGCGCGTCTCCCCCACCCGTGCTATCGTGTCCGGACATGATCGCTGTAGTGGAGGTTTCGCGGTGACAGGGGGACGGGGGCGAATCGGCGCGATCGCGGCTGGGGCGGCCCTCGCGCTGGCGGTGGTCATGCCCTCCGCCGGGCGGCAGTCCATCCCGCCGGACCGCCCTGCCCTGCTGGTGGAGGGACCCTGCGACGCCATCGGCGGCACGGTGGCCACGCTGACCGACGCCACCTTCCCCGAGGGTCAGCGCTCCGGCGCGACCGACGCCATCGTCGCCGAGACCTCGTTCACCCGGCTGCCGCTCTCGCTGGACGACATCCTGGCCGCGCCCCACGCCGTCGCGGTGCTGGCAGGACCCGGGGATGCATCGCTGTTGAGTTGCGGCGAGATCGGCGGCGTCGAGGACGAACTCGGCGCGCTCATCATCGGCCTGCGCGAGGAGAGCGGCTCGGGCTACGCCGGCATCGCCTTCATCGCACCGGACGCCGAGACCGGCGGCGCCAGCATCAGCCTCTTCGTCGCCCCCGATTTCGATCCCGACGCCTCGCCGACCGCGACGCCGCTCCCCACGGCCACCGCCACCCCCTACGGTCCCTCCACCGTGGTGATCGGCTCCGACGGCGCGCCGCTGACCGTGTATTTGCCCACGCCGCCGCCCACCGCCACCGCCATTC
>JBJTKE010000577.1:0-19855 GCA_046096285.1 Chloroflexota bacterium | reverse complement strand
AACGCGCGGGACGGGCTTCGCGGCCGGGCGCGCTCCGGAGGTCCGGAGCGCGCCTTCACGCAAGGCTCACCGAATGCTAAACAGCCGCTCATGTGACCGCAATCCCGCAAATGAGCGAGACGGCCCGATCCGGCGCGGCGCCGGGGCCGGGGCTACGGCGTGGGCACCGGCGCGGGCCCGAGCCACAGGGCCTGCTCGCTGGACTTGCCGCCGGAGAAGCCCTCGAAGGCCTGTTGCGGACGGGATCCATCGGAGAGCAGCCAGGCGCGGACCTGGGCCGGGGTGGCGCTCGGGTTGACCACGGTGAGGAAGCGGGCGATGGCCCCGGTGACGTGGGGGGTGGCCATGCTGGTGCCGCTGTATCTCGCGAGCCCACGGGGCGTGATCGAGAGGATGCAGTCGCCCGGGGCGGCGACATCCACCGCCGGGCCGAAGTTGCTGGAGCCCCAGAAGCTGTCGTCGGCGTTGTATTCGCAGGATTGCGGCCCCAGACCGCCCGGCCGGCCGTCGCTGTCGGAGAAGGCGGAAACGGCGATCACCTCGGCGTAGGCGGCGGGGATGCGGGTCGAGGCAAGCTTGGACTGGTTGCCCGCGGCCACCACGACCGGGATGCCTGCCTTGTTGACGAGCTGGCAGATGGCCTTGTGGACGGGGAGGTCGCTGCACTTGCCGGAGTCGGTGCCGTTGCCGGCGAGGCTCATGTTGACGACCTCGATGGTGGCGCGGTTGGCGTAGACCCAGTCGAGCCCGCAGACCACGTCGGACCATTTCCCGGTGCCGCTCGAGCCGAGCACGCGGACGGCCCAGATGCGCGCGCCCGAAGCGATCCCGACCACGCCATCCTTGTTGTTGATGGCCGCCACGATGCCCGCCACGTGCGTGCCGTGGGATTCGCCGTCGCTGTAGTCGGGCAATCCGACTCCGCCGCTGCCGCCCTTGCCGCTCCCCTTGCCCTTGCCCTTCTTCTGGCTGCCGACCGTATCCGGCTTGAGGCAGGAGAAGCCGCCCGCGATGTTGAGGTCGTCGCTCGGGCCCACGCCGGTGTCGATGATGGCGACGTCGATGTCGAAGTCCTTCTTCGGGAGCACGGTGCCGATCCGGCCCACGCCGGTGGACGCCCGCTGGGTCTTGGCCTCGGCGTCGGCGGCGATCTCCGGCCCGACCCGGCGGCCCTGGATGCTCACCTTGCCATCGGGGGTGACGGAGCGCACCCGGCTGTCGGCGCGGAGCCGGGCGACGGCGTCCGCCGGAAGATCGGCGGCGAATCCGCTGATCACGCCCCGGTAGACATGACGCGGCGTCAGCCCGAGGGCGGCGGCAGCCATGGAGGGGTCCGACCCGGGTTCCAGTTCGACGATTGCCTCGGCCCTGCCGTCGGCCGTCTTGAACTTCGGCGCGGCGGCGGCCGGTTGCGCGGCGCCAGCCACACCTTGCGCGACGAGCGCCAGCACGGCGAGGAAGAACAGGATGCGCCCTGAGGCGCGGCGAAGGGGGCTGCGATTCACGGCAAGGACTCCGGTGCGACGGCGGAAACGAATACCGGGAGCGCGGCGGAACCGGACGCCCGTCTGGCGCTCACTGCTGCCGAAAAGTGTACGGGACATTTTGTTGCCCCGGAGTTACACCGCCAACCAACGGGGCGGCCGCCGCCACCGCGCCGTCCCCCGGCGGCGCGGTGGCCGGGGCGGCGAGGGAGACGACGGTGGTCCCGGGGATGGCCGGCGGGAGGCCGGCGGCCGCATCGACCGGGGTCCGGCCCGCGCCGCCGCCGGGACCCGCTCCGGTGTTGGGCGGCGTCCTGGCGCCGGTGCAGTTGAAGATCCAGACGCTGCTGCGCTTGCCTGCCTCGACGATGACGTTGCCCCGGGCATCCACGTTGTCGGACTCCGCGCGGCACCACTTCGCGCCCACCTCGGTCAACTGGTAGAGACCGGGCGGGGCGTCGATGAACTGGAGGGTGGAATCCGCGCCGGTCGCGCCGGTGGCGCGGGGGATGAACCGCTGCCCGTCGAAGAACGAGAGGGCGAAGCGGACGCCCGCTCCCTGCGGCGCGCAGGCGGCGCGCCAGTCGTACCCCGGCGGCGGGGAGGCGACCGGGCAGGAAAGCTTGTGGACGACGATGACGCCGGTGGTCTCGGTCACGGGATCCGGCACGTCGAAGACGTAGCAGACGATCGCCTGGCCGTTTCCGACGGCTACGTCCATGGTCGTGCCGATGCCGGCCCGGTCCGGGGCGTTGGGGTCGGCGCCGCAGAAGGAGAAGACCGACTGGGCGGCGTCGGCGGCGGCGAGTTCACGCAGGCGGTAGGGGCCCGCTGGCAGGTTGTAGAAGCGGGTGACGCCCTGCTCGCCGACATCGCCGGTGACGCGCCTGCTGTTGACCGCGCCCGAGAGGAGGAACGGCACGTTGTTGGTGAGGGCGCGGCTTTCGGCGCAGGCGTTGACGAAATCCTCGAAGGTGACGCCGCGCAGGCCCGGGGCGCAGGTGTACTTGACGATTTCGACCGAGCCCGGCGCGGGCTCCGGCGGCGCGACGAAATTGAGAACCACCACCGTGGTGAGTTGCCCCGCCGCGATGGCGACCTCTTCGGCCGCCTCGCCGGGGAGATCGGGCGCGAGTTCGGCGAGGAGGTAGGTCCCTTGCGGCAGCGTCACCTGGTAGCGGCCATCGCCGCCGGTCGTGAACTCCCACGGCGCGTAGGCGCCCTGGTAGTCGTCCATGCGGAAGCGGGCGTCTCCGGGCGTGCAGCCGGCGGTCTGCCCGAGCTTGCTGGCGCCCGGGTTCGAGGAGTCGAACATGAAGGTGAATTCGCCTTGCTCGCCAGCGGGGCAGACGAACTTGACCACCTGCAAGGCGCCGGTGTCGGGTGGCGGCGGCACGGGCTGGTTCACCACGTCCAGCAGGGTGGTGGCCGCCGGGTTGACGACGACGCCGGGGATCGGCGCGGCGGCGAGGTAGCCCGCCGGCGCGCTGGACTCGACGAGCCGGTAGGCGCCGGCGGGAACGGTGAACCAGGCCCGGCCGCTGGCGTCGGTGCAGGAGACGGTCTCGCGACGGGGTTCGAGGACGAAGCAGGCTCCGGCGAGGGGTTCGCCCGCCGGGTCCGTCTTGCGGACCAGCACGCGGCCCTCGCGGAGGGTGTTGGCGACCACCGTCCGGGTGGTGCGGTTCTCCTCGACGATCACCCGCTGATCGGCGGCGGGCTGCCAGATCGCGGAGGGGGCGAGGGTCTCGCGCAGCAGGTACTCGCCGACGCCGACGCCGGTGAACCGGATGATGCCGTCGCGCGCGCCGTCGTCGCCGTCGCAGATCGGCCCGGCAAGGGTGACGTCCCCGCTGGAAAGCGAGAAGCAGGCGCCGGGCAACAACTGGTTGGCGGCATCGGTCTTGGTGACCGTGAGCGAGCCGACCTGGGCGGGCGGCGGCAGGGGCTGGTTGGTCACCTGCGCGCTGGCCCGGGCGCCGGGCTGGACGGTTGCGGTGATGTCGCCCGCGAGTTGGTAGCCGCCGGGGGCGCGCGTCTCGCGGATGGTGTAGTCGCCGGGGGCCACGCCCTGCAGCAGGATCAGACCGTCGGCGCGGTTGGCGTCGCTGGGGTCGTTGTCGCAGAGGTCGTAGCCGCCCGCGCCGCCGTCGTCGAAGATCTGGAAGCAGGCCCCGCCGAGGGCGATGCCGCGCGGGTCGAGTTTGCGGATGAGCAGGCTGCCCGGCTTCCGGGCGACGGTGACGGACGCCTCGGCGGTTTCGCCGGCGAGGACCCGGACCGCGGTGTCGTTGCCGCTGGAATACCCCTCGGGAGCGCGGGTCATGCGCACGAGGTAGGCGCCGGGCACGACGTTTTCGAAGACGGTGGAACCCTCGGCGCGGTCGTCGGCGTCGCAGCGCGGACCGATGGTGACGGTGCCGGTCACCAGCCGATAGCAGGCGCCGGGAATGCGGTCGCCGTTGCGGTCGACGGTGCGGACGACGACCTCGCCGTTGCGGTCGCGCACCGGCTGGTTGCTGAAGCTGACCGAGCGCTCCGCGCCGCCGCGGATGGAGACGCTGCGATCCGGGGCGGCCTCGTAGCCGCGCGGCGCGCGCGACTGGGAGAGGGTGTAGTCGCCCTCGGGGATGTCGCTGATGGCCACCTGGCCGAGTCGGGCGTCGCCGTCGCCGCGGCCGTTGTCGCAGACCTCGTTGCGGCCGTCGAGTTCGTAGCAGGCGCCGCCGAGCGCCTGGTTGCGCTCGTCGCGGGTGGCGACGAGCAGGTCTCCGGTGGTGGGACGCTGGCGGCGCACGTTGACGCGCACCTCCACCGGGCGGCCGCCGCGGCGGAGGGTGAAGGCGCGCTTCTGGGTCCAGTCGCGGGCCTGCGCGGCGCGGGTGGCGGCATCGCCGGCGACGCCCTGCGGGATGGCCTCCCACGAGCCGACCGGGAGATCGTCGATGACGAGAGCGCCGGGCGCGCCGTCGGCGTCGCCCGCGCCGTTGTCGCAGACGGGGCCGCGCTGCTCACCGGGAGAGGTGAGCAGGTAGCACTCGCCGGCGGCAGGTTCGCCGCTTTCGTCGAAGGCGCGGAGGGTGACGGAGCCGGTCTCCGGGGCGAGGGGCGGATTGACGAAGACCAGCGGGGTTTCGACGTCGCCGGCGACGGTGAGGCCCTGCGGCGGCGCGAGGTCGTAGCCCTCCGGGGCGCGGGTCTGCTCGACCGTGACCGGTCCGGCGTCGAGCCCGGCGATGCCGGTTAGGCCGTTGCGGTTCCCGGTATCGGCGCGGTCGTTGTCGCAGACGGCGGCGACCTCCGCCCCGGCGGCGTCGAGGACGCGGTAGCAGGCCCCGCCGAGCGGGGCGTCGCCCGGATCGCGGGCGGAGATCAGCAGGCTGCCGACCGCTGGCGGCACGGGCTGGTTGGTGAACGCTGCCTCCGCGAGTTGACCCGGTTCGACGCGGGCGCGGACGCTGCCCGCCAACTGGTACCCCTGCGGGGCCGACACCTGGCTGGCCGTCCACGATCCTGCCGGCAGGCCGTCGATGCGGACCGTGCCGGGGGCGAGATTGCCGTCGTCCGGGCCGTTGTCGCAGACGCGGGCGAGGGCAACCGGGCCGGTCAGGTCGTAGCAGAAGCCTGCGAGGGCGACCGGCGCGCCGTCGGGGTTCCGGGCGGAGTGCGCCAGCGAGCCGGGCGGCGCGGGCTCCGGGGTGGCGGTGGGAGCGCGGGTCGGCTCGGCCGGGGCGACCCCGCCGGATGCCGCGGTGGCCGCGCCCGTCGCGGTGGGAGCGACGGTGGCCGTTTCGACCGCGGGTCCGGGGGTGACGGTGGCAGTCGCCTCGGGAGTGGGGGTGACGGTCGGGGCGGTGCGCTCGAGCGTCACGGGCACGTCGATGGAGCGGCCGGCAGGCACCTCTACCGAGACCGGCGGCGGGACCTCGAAGCCCTCCGCGACGCGGGTGATGCGGAAAATCCAGGGTCCGGGCGGGGTGTCGGGGAAGGTGAGGATGCCGTCGTCGCCCTGGTCGCAGAACTCGTTGCTTTCGAACCCGTCAGGGCCGGCGATGGTGAGGCAGGTTCCGGGCAGCAGGGCGCCGTCCGGGTCCTGGATCGTGAGCACGGCCTGGCCGTTCGGGCGGGTCAGCCTGAGATCGACGCCCGCGGCCTGGTTTTCGATCACCACCAACGGCTGCTCGGCGGGAACCGGGTAGCCCTCCGGCAGGCCGGAGAGGACGACCGTGTACTGGCCGGCCGGCACGTCGGCGATGGCCACTGCCCCGGCGGCCTGCTCGCGGTCCGCCTCGGCCTGGTCGCACGCGGGACCGGCGGGGGCGCCGCCGCCAACCGGCCGCAGTTCGGCGCAGAACGGCACGGGGGCGCCCGTTTCGTCCGCGAGGGTGACGCGGGCCGTGCCGAAGCCCGCGGCCGAGGTGAAGACCAGCCTGCTCTCCTCGCCGGGCCGGACCGAGACGGGTTGCTCGGCCGGCTGGGACGGCAGCGATCCGGCGGGGGGAGCCGTCTGCCGGACGATCCAGTCGCCCGGGGGCGTTGCCGCGAAGCGGATGCCTCCGTCGCCGTCGTCGTCGCACAGGCTGGCGGCGACGCCGCCATCGGGGCCGACGAGGTCGTAGCAGGCCGCGCCGGCGGGCACGCCATCCGGTCGCTGGGTGACCACGGTGATGTCGCCGGTCTCCGGCGCGCGGCGGCGAATGTCGAAGGCGGCCTGCGCGGTCTCGCCGGCGGCGATGGTGACGTCCTGGCCGCTCGGGTTCTCCGCCTCGGGGTCGTCGCTGACGGCGATCACGCCGTAGGTTCCCGGCGCGATGCCGTCGATGAGTACGCGGCCGGGGCCGGGGTCGAGGTCGCCGCCGGCGTTGTCGCAGACCGGCGTTCCGGGCAGGGAGCCGTTCAGCGACTCGACGCAGAACGCGGGATCGAGGCCCTCCTCGACGGCGACCGTCACCAGGAGCGACCCCGAAAGCCGCTGCGGCTGGAAGGTGAACGCGGCCCGCGCCTGCTGGCCCGGGGCGACGTCGACAGTGAAGCGCTCGTCGTTCTGCGCGTAGCCCGCGGGAGAACGGGAGACGCCGACGCCATACTGGCCGGCAGGCAGGCCCGCGGCGATGACCCGGCCGGGGGTGGGGTCGCTGTCGGATTCGGCGTCGTCGCAGATCGGCCCCGCGGCCGGACCGGCGATCTGGAAGCAGGCGCCGCCGACCGGCAGGCCGTCCGGGTCGAGCGCGACGATCTCGAGGGCGCCCGGCTCCGCCGCGGCGGGCGCGAGCGCGGCCTGCACCGCCAGGATCTGGCCGGGTGCGACCGTCAGCGCCTGGGGCGCGGGGGCCTCGTAGCCCTCGGGCGGGAGGATTTCGAGGGTGTAGTCGCCGGGGTCCATGCCCTCGTAGCGGATGACGCCGGGACGGGCGTCGCCGTCGCCGTCGGAGTCGTCGCAGAGACGGTTGGCGGGGGTCGGGCCGTCGAGGCGCAAGCAGGCGCCGGCGACCGGCTGGCCATCCGGCCCGGAGACGGCGACCTCGACCCCGCCGCGCTGGCGCGCGGGGTCCGGGGTCGGCATCAGGTCCCCATCCTGGATGAGCATCGGCGGCCGGCCCGGCTCGACCTGCACCTGCGCGGTCTGGCCCGCGGCGAGGTCGAAGGTGAGGTCGCCCTCGGAGAAGCCGGATGCCGGGGGCGCGGCGGTCTCGACGAAGTAGTAGGAGCCGGGAGGCAGGTTGGCGATGCGCAGGCGGCCGCCTTCGGGGTTGCCGTCGGTGGCGTCGTTGTCGCACAGCTCGTAAACCACCGGGCCGGCGAGGTAGTAGCAGCCGCCCGGGGCGACAGCGCCCGCGCCGTCGAAGGCGCGGATGATGACCGCGCCCGCATCGCCTGCCGGTTCTTCGGTGGCCGGCTGGGGGGCCGCGAGGGCATTGACGACCGACACGCGGGCCGTCTCGCCGGGCAGGATCGTCACCGGTTGCTCCGGCGCGGCGGGGTATCCATCGGGCGCGGCGGTCTGCCGGAGGACGTAATCGCCAGGTGGCAGGTCGCTGACGAGGAAGCGGCCGCCGCCGTCCGGGTCGCAGAGGCCGCCGAGACTGGCCGGCCCGGCCAGGTCGTAGCAGGCGCCCGGGAGCGGCGTCCCCGCCTCGTCGACGGTGTCGACCCGGAGCGCGCCGGTCCCGGTCTGGGCCGGTTCCGGCTCGCGCGCGGAGGAGATCGTGGCGCGGCTCGTCTCGCCGGCGCGGACGTCGATGGAGACGGGCTGCGCGGGCAGCATCCCGGCCGGGGGGGACATCTCCTCGACGGACCAGGAGCCTTCCGGCACATCGGAGAAGAGCAGGTAGGCGTCGGGGATGCCGTCGGCGTCGTCGCACTGCTCGCGGCGCGCGCCGTCGGCGCTGCTGACGAGGGCGTAGCAGCCGCCGGGGGCGGGCGCGCCGTCCGGGCCGAGGGCGACGAGTTCGACGCCGCCCGCGCCGCCGGAGGCCGGGGCGGGCGGTTCGCCGCCTTCCGGTTCCTGCTGGCCGCGGCCGTGGGTGAAGGTGACGAGCGCGCCTTCGGGCCGCAGTTCGACCTGCTGGTCGGGCAGGAGGTCGCGGCCCTCGGGCGCGGTGATTTCGCGGATCGTGTAGAGGCCGGGTTGCAGGCCGTCGAAGGTGATGCGGCCGTCGCCCTGGTCGTCGCAGGCCTGGAAGCCGAACTCGACGATCTCGACGCAAGCGCCGGGCAGCGGATTCCCGCGGGCGTTGACGATGGCCACGGCCAGTTGCCCGGCCGCGGGCGGCGGCTGCGGTTGGTCCGTCGGCGGTTGCTCGCCGGGGGCGGGCGGCTCGCCTGGTTGCTCGCCGGGGGCGGCGGCGCCCGCCGGGGTGGAGACCGAGGCCGTCTGGTCGCCGGGGGCGAGGTCGATGCGCCGCGGCTCGGCTGGCTGGCCGCCGCCGGGGGCGCGGGTCTCCCGGAGTTCGGCGGGAATCTGGTCCACGCCGTTGGGGAAGCGGATCAGGATGCGGCCGTCGTCCGCGCCGTCGTCGGCGTCGCAGGCCTGCCCGAGCAGGTCGTTGCCGTCGTAGACCGCGAAGCAGGCGCCGGGGAGGGGTTGGCCGGTGTCGTCGGAGCGGGAGATGGCGAGGGCTCCGCTGGGCAGCAGGTCCTTGCGGGCGACCTGCCCGGAATCGTCCACGTCGAAGACGACGCGGGAGTCGCGGTCGAGGCTGACCGAGTCCTGCGCCACGGGCTCGCCGTTGACCAGGATCTGGACGCCGTAGACGCCCGCCGTTGCGTCCCACCTCGCCGAGTAGCCGCCGCGGCGGCCGGGCTCCATGGGCACCCGCTGGCCGAGATCGGTTACCAGTTCGACATTGGCGGGCGCGGGCTCGGCGGTCACGCGCCCGGTGTTGGCGTCGTAGGCGACGTAGGCCCCGGCGCTGCCATCCGGCACCCGCAGCAGGATGTCCTGCCCGTCGGGCGCGCCGTTCTCGCCGAGGGAGTAGCGCTCGCCGCCGTCAAGGGCCACGCGCAGGGAGTAGTCCCCCGGGGGGATCGGCAGGAAGGCGGCAAAGATGTTGCTGCCGGTCTGGCGCAGTTCGGTCTGGGCGCAGGCCGGGTCGCCGTCGTAGGCGCAGCCGAGGAGGGCCTGGAACGTGCCGGTGGCGGTCACCCGCTGGGGAACGGGGACGGGCTCGCGGTCGCGTGCCCGCTGGGCGCCCGCGGGCGCGCCCGGGACGAGCGGGGCGAGCAGGCTGGCGGCCAGCGCGGCCAACGCCAGCAGGTGGAGCAGCGCGGGGGCGAGAGACCGGGAACGTCGGGCGATGGAGCGCATGCTTCCCCTCCGCGGGAGGCCGAACCAGCACAAGATGGCGTTACGCGTCCGGCGCGTCCGCGGGCCGGGTATGCGGCAACGGTAGCACGCCCCGGGCCGCGACGGAACGCGGGGTTCCGGCTCGCGCAGCGGGACAATTGCGGCCGATGCCGCCGTTGCGACAATGGAGACGCGCGACCGGCCCCGGACGTTCCGGGGCAGCGGCGGCTGCTTCTGCCCGCGTATGCTGCCGGGAGCGCAAGCAGGTTGCAGGCGGCGGAAAGGCGAGGGCATGTCGACCCGGAGAGAGGTTCGGATCGCGGTGATCCCCGGCGACGGGATCGGGGCGGAGGTCGCGCCGGAGGGGCTGCGGGTGCTGGATCGCGTCGCCGCGGGCAGCGGCGGCGGCCTTGCCTTCGCCTACGAGTTCTTCCCGTGGGGTTGCCAGTACTGGCTGGAGACCGGCCGGATGATGGACGCGGACGGCCTGGACCGGCTGCGCGGGTTCGACGCGATCTACTTCGGTGCGGTGGGCTGGCCGGGCGTGCCGGATCACGTCAGCCTGTGGGGGCTGCGACTGGCGATCTGCCAGGGCTTCGACCAGTACGCCTGCATCCGGCCGGTGCGCCTGCTGCCCGGCGTGCCCAGCCCGCTGCGAAACGCCACCCCCGAGACGGTGGATTGGGTGGTGGTGCGGGAAAACAGCGAGGGCGAGTACGCCGGCGTCGGCGGGCGCAACCTCGCCGGCCGCGGGGCGGGCAACGAGGTGGCGATTCAGACCGCCCTGTTCACCGAGCGCGGGTGCGAGCGCATCATCCGCTATGCCTTCGACCTGGCGATGACCCGGCCCCGGCGCAAGGTCACCAGCGTGACCAAGAGCAACGCCCAGCAGTACGGCATGACCCTGTGGGACGAGACCTTCGCCCGGGTCGCCCGCGACTACCCCGAGGTGGCCACCGAGCAGTGGCTGGTGGACGCGATGGCGGCACGCTTCGTGCTCCGGCCGGAGACGCTGGATGTGGTCGTCGCCTCGAACCTGTTCGGGGACATCCTGAGCGATCTCGGCAGCGCCATCGGCGGCAGCCTCGGCATCGCGGCGAGCGCCAACCTCGACCCGGAGCGGCGCAACCCGAGCATGTTCGAGCCGGTCCACGGCAGCGCGCCGGACATCGCGGGGCAGGGCATCGCCAACCCGGTGGCCGCGATCTGGACGGTGGCGCTGATGCTCGACCATCTCGGGCTCGGTGACGAGGCGACGCGGGTGATGCAGGCCATCGAGGAGACCACCGGCGCGGGCATCCTGACGCCGGACCTCGGCGGCACGGCGTCGACGGCCGAGGTGGGCGCGGCCATCGCTGCCCGGCTCTGAGGCCGATCCCGCCGTTGGTCCCAATACCGGACCGCCGGGGCCCGGAAACGCTGCCGCGCGCTGGCGCGACTCCGCTAGCATGGTGAAACCCGGTCGCCCCCGGCGGCGTTAGTACGGGTGAGGGCCGCCGCCGCGGCGGCCCGCCGGGTCCGGCCTCCGCGCCGCGTTTTCGAGGAGCCGCATGTCCGACTATCGCCGGTCCGGCTCGCAGGGCCGAAGCCCGTTGCCCGCCATCGGGGCCGCCGTCGCCACGCTCGCCGTGGTGGGCGCGCTGGTGTTCGTGGTGCTCGGCGGGTCCAGCCAGCCGGATCCGGCGCGGCCGACCCCGGTGGGAACCGCGATCCTCGCCCCGGAGGAGCGCGAGGTGGCGCTCGCCGTCACCCCGACGATGACCCCGCCCCCGACCATGCCGCCGCCGACGGCCACCCCTGACGCGCGGGCCACCTCCACGCCGGTTCCGCTGGCGTCGCCGACGCCGAGGCCGGCGCAGCCGACCCGGACCCCGCGGCCCGGTCTGCCTCCGACCGCGACCCCGCTGCCGAACGTCCAGATCACGCCGTCGCCGACCCGCGCCGATCCCACGGCCACGGCGCGGGCCCGCGCCACCAGGACGGCCATCGCCGAGCGGGATGCGACCCCCGATCCCGACGTGGTGGTGCTCGAGCCGGTGGACGGCGGCGTCGCCGATATGGCGATGGACGAGTCCCCGGGAACCGGGGAAGGGGAGGCCGCCGCGCAATCGGCCGAGATCGTGCCCGTGCTCGTACCTGACGGCGGCGGCGGGAGCGGCAACAGCGGCATGGACGCCCTGGCGACGGCGCAGGCCCAGCAGGCGGCGGTGCAGCAGCCGGTGTTCCAGGAACCGGTGTTCCAGGAGCCGGTCTACCAGGAACCGGTGTTCGAGCAGCCCGTGTTCGACAACCCGGCTTTCGACCAGCCGATCGTGGTCGAGATTCCCGACATCGTGGTGCCGACGCCGAACATCCCGCAGTACATGGCGCCGGGGCGCAATCTGACCCCGCGCACCGACCCCGCCGGACGCTCGCGGCCGGCCGCCGAGGACGGCCGCCGGTCCGGCCCCGGCGAGGAGCGCGCCCGTGCCGCGAAAGAGGAACGGCCGGACCGGGCGAAGCCCCGCCGCGGCCGGGAGGGCGACGGTCGCCCGGGCAATAACGGCCGCCGCCGCTAGGCGGTCATCCGCGCAGGCGCAGCGCCTCCACCAGGCCCCAGGGCCCCGCCAGCATCATGTCCCCGTGCGGGGCGGCCTCGTGGAAGCCGAGAGGGCGGGCGATCGCCCGCCGCGGCCCGGTGACGGCCACGAACGGGAAGGGGCCCTCAGCCTGGTAGGCGGGATCGAGGGCCGCGCCGTGGCCGTCGAAGGTCTCCCGGAAGCGCGCGACGTCGAGGCTGCCGTCGCGCAGGAGGCCGACGAGGCGAGCGGCGAGCCCGGTGGTCATGCCCCCGGTGTGATGCTCGAAGAGACCGTACAGCCGCCGCCCCTTCACCAGCGTGGCGAAGGTGTGCATGTTCCCGAAATTGACGACAATCGCCCCCGAACCGGCGGCGGCCCGCGACACTGCCGGATCGGCCAGCGAGCCGAGCACCGCCGCCGCGCCGGTATCCATCACCCACGCGCCGGGGATGGCGTGCTGCACGGCGGCCATCCGGGTCATGCCGGGCGGCGCGGCGGCGAAGATCGCGCCGGCGAGGTCGCCGCCGCCGTCGAGCAGTCCCTGGAGATACTCGAAGCGCACCTCGTTGGTGCCGCTGCCGGGCCGGTCGCCGTGGTCCTGGACGGCGACGGCGACCGACGCCGGAAGATCGACGCCAAAGGGGGCGAGGGCGGCGGCGAGGGCGGGCAGGTCGAGGTCGCCGGTGCGGACGATCTCCGCGCCCGCGGGGGCCGCGTCGACGATGCGGACGCCCATGCCGAGGACGCGCTCCGGGTTGTTGTGCATGGTGGCGGCGGCCGTTGGCGTCGCGGTCAGCGGCAGACCTGCGGCGATGTGGGCGAGGGCGGCGTCGCTGCTTGCGCCGCCGCCCATCAACGGGCCTTCGAGGTGGACGGCCGAGTCGCGCGCGGTGGCCTGCCGGATGCGGCGGCCGACCACGTGGGTCTGGCTGGGCAGCACCAGTTTCACGCAGTTCTCGGGTTCGGCGGCGGGGTCGTAGAGCAGGATGTCCTGGGTTCCGGCGCCGATGTCGATGGCGAGCAGGGGCGGAACCGCGGCGGCGGCAGGGGGAGAATCGCTCATCCGGGACCTCACAGGCAGGTGGCGCGGCACTGCCGCGAAGGATGCCCCACCGACGCCCCCCCGGGGTGTCGCGCAGGCACGGCTCTGATATACTCGGCGGCAAGCGAGGGCGCATAGCTCAGTTGGTTAGAGCGCACGGTTCACATCCGTGAGGTCACAGGTTCGAGTCCTGTTGCGCCCACCAGGCACCGGCGGCCGGCTGCAAAGCCGGCCGTTTTCGTGGCCGGCGGCCGGTCACGCCATGCACTCCTGCGCGGTCCGCGAAGGGGCGGCTTGACCGCTATCGGCGGCACGCACACAATACGCCGCAGCACGCGCCCGGGGTCCGCCCCGGGTCGTGAGCCGACGGTCGAATCAGGCCCCCCACGAAGGGCGGCGGCGGAGGTCCCGCGGCGCGGGACACGGAGGACGGGATGAGGCAGGAGCAAACGCTTGCCGACAAGATCACCGGGTCGTCGGTCTGGCGGTCGGTGGTGCGGCATGGCTACCCGGACACCCAGCGCAACCAGGCGCTGATCATCGCCAGCAACGTCTTCCTGCACATTCACCCGGTGAAGATCAAGCGGTACGCCACCAAGGTGACCTACACCTTCTGCCTTGGCGGCCTCTCGTTCTTCATGTTCCTGCTGCTGACCGGCACTGGCGTGCTGCTGATGTTCTATTACATCCCGACCGCCGACCTCGCCTACCAGTCGATGAAGGATATCGAGTCTTCGGTGACCTTCGGCCAGTTGATGCGCAACATGCACCGGTGGACCGCGCAGGGCATGGTGATTGCGGTCTTCCTGCACATGTGCCGGGTGTTCTATACCGGCTCCTACAAGCCGCCGCGGGAGTTCAACTGGGTGATCGGCGTGCTCCTGCTGGTCATCACCTTCCTGCTCTCCTTCACCGGCTACCTGTTGCCGTGGGACCAGTTGGCCCTCTGGGCGGTCACGGTCGGCACCGAAATCGGCGGCGCGGCCCCGTTCGTGGGCAAGCAGGTGTCGCTGATCCTCCGCGGCGACTACGTGATCGGCCAGGCGGCGCTGACCCGGTTCTACACGCTGCACGTGATCTTCCTGCCGCTGGTGGCTGCGTTCCTGATGGCGGTCCACGTCTGGCGGATCCGCAAGGATGGCGGCATTTCCGGCCCGCTCTGATCGGGCGCGGCTGAACGGACGATCGGCTCGGCGCGCGCGCCGGGCGGGCTACAGGAGACGACATGGCCGACATCGCGCAGCAGCCCGGCGGGCTCGCTCCGAATACGATCGACGAGGCGAAGCGGCAGAAGTTGCTCGAACTGGTCCGCGGCCGGGCGATGGCCCGGCCGACCGACCTCGCCGAAGACGAGGTGATGGTGTGGCCGTCGCTGGTGGTGATCGAGGCGGTCTGCGCCACGATCTTCCTCCTGCTGTCGGTGGCGCTGTCGATCCTCGTCAGCGCGCCGCTGACCGCGCGCGCCAACCCGAACCAGACCCCCAACCCGTCGAAAGCGCCGTGGTACTTCCTGAACCTGCAGGAACTGCTGCTGCACATGGACCCCGGCCTGGCCGGGGTGGTGGTGCCGTCGATTGCCCTGCTGGCGATCGCCGCCATTCCCTACTTCGACCGCAGCCCGCTGGGCGTCGGCATCCTCGGCACCTCCGCCAAGGGCCGCAAGATCATCGGGTTCGCCTTCCTCTGGACGACGGCCGTCCTGGTGCTCGGCATCCTGCTGAACGAGCAGACCGGGCGCACGACCTTCGGCATCAACACCTGGTTCACCGAGCAGTTCGGTCCGAACAACTTCGTGACCGGCTGGATATTCCCGACCATCTTCATCCTCGTGAACATCGTGATCTTCACCGGCGCGCTTCAGGCCATTTTCAAACCTACCCGGCGTGAGATGGTGATCGGCCTTTTCACCGCGTTCGTGGCCGCCTACGTCGTGCTGACCCTCAGTGGAACCTCGTTCCGCGGCGAAGGGCAGGACCTGACCTGGCCGTGGGATCTGCCGCTTACCCATCACTAGTCGGCGGGCCTCCCGCCGGACAGGACGGAGTTTCATGTTCCGGATTGCCAAGACCCTGCTCGGGTTGATGTTTGGATGGCTGGCCTCGGCGGCGCGCGGCATCTTCAGCCGCTTCCACCGGGACCCGATGGCGAACCAGGTCAAGCGGCGCACCTTCGTGCGGAATGCCGCGCTGGGCGCCACCGGTTCGGTGCTGGCGCTTCTCGGCGCGGGCTTCGGCGCGCTCATGTGGCCCAACAAGACGGGAGCCTTCGGGTCAGTGATCCCGGTCCCGAAGGATCAGGTCCCCGCCGTGGACGCCCCGCCGTACCGAAACATCCAGGGCAAGTTCTTCCTCGTGAATACGCCCGATGGCCTGATGGCGCTGTATACGAAGTGTCCGCATCTCGGGTGCGCGGTGCCGTGGGTCGGCCCGGCGGACAACCCGCATGCCTTCCAGTGCCCGTGCCACGGGTCGATGTACGACTACGCGGGAGCCAAGACGGGCGGTCCTGCCCCGCGAGCCATGGACTACATGGGCGTGTCGGTGGACGCGAACGGCACGGTGCTCGTTGACACCGGCAATATCAAGACCCGGCTCAGCTACGACCCGACGCAGGCGACGCCCTACACCGCCTGACGGCGGCGCGCGATCGACCGAGGCCCGGCAGCCACGCGCGCCGCGAACCGGCAGGGAGACAGTATCGTGGGAGCAGTGCAGAAACTCGCGACGGCGGTGATCGTCGGCCTGGTCGGGCTGTCGACGCTGCTGGTGGTCTACCTGGCCGATGAGCCGAACCGGCGAGCGGCGGAGGCGCACGAGCAGGAAGAAGTCGCCATCGAGCGGGGCATCAAGACCTACATCCAGAACTGTCTGGTCTGCCACGGTCCGGCAGGCGAGGGCTACTCCGAGCCGGGCGCCAAGGGCACGGGACGGGTGGGCATGCCGCTCGGCGGCAGCACCGAGTTGGGGCTCAAGGCCACCGAGAACAACCAGAGTCACGATGATCCGATCCACTTCGCCGAGCGGACGGCGCTCATCAAGAAGACGCTGAACAATGGCCGCGGCCTGATGCCCGCCTTTGGCATCGGCGCGGAAGGTGGCGAACTGCTTAATCCCGAGCAGATCAACGAACTCACGCTGATGATTCAGCACGTCGACTGGGACGAGGTCTACAACCAGAGCGTCGAGTACGCGGGCGGCTATCCAACCTTCCCGCCCGCGCCTGCCCCGGCAGCCGCCGCGGCTCCGGCCACCACGCCTGCGGCGGGCGGCGCGGCGGAACCCGCGGGCGACACCTTCACGGTGGTCTCCCACGACATCTACTTCGACCCGGCCGAGTTGACGATCCCCGCCGCCACCGACGTGAAACTCGCGCTGCCGAACGAAGGTGCGGCCCCCCACAACTTCTCGATCGATGCGCTCAAGATCAGCCAGGATCAGGCCCCGGGTGAAACGTACGAGATCACGGTGAACGCCCCGGCGGGCGAGTACGAGTACTACTGCAACGTGCCCGGCCACAAGGAAGCCGGCATGGTCGGCAAGTTGATTGCCGACCCGAACATGAAGGCGTCTGCCCCGGCTGCTGCTGCCCCTGCCGCTTCGCCGGTGGCCGGGAGCGAGCCTGCCGCCGCTCCGGCCGCTGCCAGCGCGGTGACGGTCGTGTCGCACGACATCTCCTTCGACCCGGCCGCCTTCGAGATCCCGGCGGGGACGGACGTCGTCGTGTCCCTGCCGAACGAGGGCGCGGCGCCGCACAACTTCTCGATCGACGCGCTGAAGATCAGCCAGGATCAGGCGCCGGGCGAGACGCATGAGGTGACCATCAACGCCCCGGCGGGTGAGTACGAGTATTACTGCAACGTGCCCGGCCACAAGGAAGCGGGCATGGTCGGCAAGATGACGGCAAAGTAGGGCGGGAGCAGACATGATCATCAACAACCTCGCCGAGAATTTCGGCGTCCTCGCGGATACGGTCGAGGTGCTCTTCGCGCTGGTGCTGATGCTCGGCGGCATCTGGCTCACCTATCGGGTGCAGAAGTGGGCCGACAAGGCGGGAGACGCTCCCCCCGCAGCCAACCAGGGAATGTCCGGCGCGGCCGAGCGCTACGAGCCGCACGGGATGCGCCGCTAGGGCGGGTTCCGCGAGCTGAGTGTTCGACGAGGCGGGCCCCCCGGCCCGCCTCGCCCATTGCCCGCTGCCGGGCCTCACGAGGAGACGCCGCATGCCCAGGAGCGCCTCGCGGACCTATCGCTGGTGCGACGGGTGCCGCCGCTCGTACCACCCGGACGACTGTCCCGGCGGGGCGTGCCCGTTCTGCCAGTTGCCCACCCGCGACATGGGCAAGTTCGAGGCGATCGCGCGCGGCATCATGGCCAACGAACTGACCGTCTCGGACATCCGGGGCAAGCACCGGCAGTTGATCCGGCTGATCTGGACGAAGAACGGCATGGGGGAGCGGTACTACCGCGTCATCCGGCCGGACCTGCCCTACACGAAGTTCGAGGCGCGGGTCACCGAATTGCTGATGCGCGGGGCAGAGGAGGGCTGGGTGACCTTCGTCTTCCCTCCTGCCCCGTCGAACGACGAGTCGCTCTACCGGGTCGAGTTCGCCGACGAGGAGCGCTTCGTCCATGAACTCGCCGCGCTGTTCGATCAGCCGGAGGATGGCGCGTGACCGGGCCGGGCATGCGCGAGCGCCTCCTCGGCGACTACCTCGATGCCGTGGCTTCCGGCGCTCCCACCCCGGGCGGCGGCAGCGTCGCCGGGGTGGTGGCGGCGCTCGGCGGGGCGCTTGGCGAGATGGTGGTGCGGTTGAGCGAGGGCAAGCGAGCCGCCGCGGATGCGATGCCGCAACTCGAGGCAGCCCGGCGGTCGCTCGCGGAGGCTGCTGCGGCCGCGCTCGCGCATGGCGAAGCCGACGAGCGGGTGTATGGCCGCTACCGCGACGCCGCCGCGCTGCCCAAGGCGACCGACGAGGAGAAAGCGGCCCGGGCGCGGGCGATCGAGGCTGCGTTGGTGGCCGCCACGGAGACGCCGCTGGCGCTCTGCGCGACCTGTCTCGACCTGCTGTCGGCGCTGGAGACGGTGGCCCTCCACGGCACGGTTCACGCCCTTTCCGATGTGCGGCTGGGCGCCTATCTCGCGGAATCGGCCGCGCGCGGGGCGTTGCTGAACGTCCGCGGCAACGCGGCGATGATGAAGGACCGCGAGGCGGCCGAGCGTTTCCTCGCGGCCGCGGCGCGGGTGGAGGACCAGACGCGGGAGCGCGCCGCGGCGGTGGAGGCGGCGGCCCTCGCCCGCGGTTGACGCGGCGTCCGGGCGGGTGCTATCTTCCATGTGCCGAGGGCATGGCCCGTTCGTCTAGCGGCCCAGGACACCGCCCTCTCAAGGCGGAGACCAGGGGTTCGAATCCCCTACGGGCTACCACGGTCGCGGTCCGGCGAAAGCCGGGCCGCTTTTCGTTGTCCGATGGCCGGGTCAGTAGAAGATCGTCCGCGTCCGGTGGCGGGGGCGGGACTTGATCGCCGGGTCCTGTCCGCGGTTCCAGAGCAGGAAGTCGAGCGTGGCCGCCGTGGCGGGGCGGTCCAGCGCGGCAAGCTCCGCGAGGATCACCTCGCAGGCGTGAACGGCGACCGCGCGGATCTCGGTCTCCTCGCGCGAGCCGGCCGGGATCGGTTCCTCGCGCTCGATGCGGTCCGCCAGAGCGGGGTCGTAGCGCAGCACGCCGTCCATCCGCAGCACATGCGGCACGAGGTTGTCCGCGAAGATGGTCAAGTCGCCGCGGTCGTGGAACCGGCCGGGTCCCTCGCCGCCGAAGGCGAGCGAGAGATCGGCGCAGAGCAGTTGCGCGCGCTTCATCAGCGGCACCTCGAGGCCGTCGAGGAAGGCGACGTCGCGAAAGCCCGGCAGCCCATCGGCCAGCGACTCGCAGAGCGCCGCCGCGGAGCCCCCCGCCTCCGCGATCGGCGAGAGGAACCGTCCTCCGTGTTGGTCGTTCAGCCAGCGGCCAAGATCGTTCCAGGCCGCCGCGAACAGCGCCATCAATTCCGTCACCGGGCCTTCGTGCGCCTGCCCGAAGATGGCGGCGCATTCGTCGGGCGAGATCGTGGCAAGGGCATCGGGCATGAGCGGGCCACGCTCCCGGAAATGGTCGGTGAGGCTGGAGGCGATGGTGTAGGAGCCGGACATGCCGGGGCGCTTGGCGAGCACCGGGAACCAGCCCGAGCCGAAGTTGACCGTGTCGAGCGCGAGCAGGTAGGCGGCCGTGGATTCCGGGTCGCCGAGGTAGTGCGTCCCGGCGTCGTACTGTGGCAGGGTGACGAGACCGGCGGGCAGCGCGGCGGCGAATGCCTGGGCGCGCTCGTGGTCGATGGAGACGTGCCGGGACCGCGCGGCGACGGCAGCCGCGGCATCGCGGATATGCTGAAACAGGCCGGTGCGGCTCACGGGGCGGGTTCCCAGGTCGGGAGCGCGCGCAGGCGGCTGACCGGTGAGAACAGCAACCACACGCCGGCCACGGCGAGGGGCAGGACGCCGATCCAGAGCGCGGCGCGTGCGCCGAGGGCGTCGCCGGCGAAGCCGCCGATGAGCGCACCCGCCATCTGGCCTCCGACGTCGCTGACGCGCATGGTGGCGTTGACCCGGCCCTGCATGTCGTCAGCGACCATGCCCTGACGCAGGCTGACCTGGTTGATGTCGAAGACGGTGTAGGCGGGATCGGTGAGGAACTGCTGGGCGATCAGCAACGCCGCGCCGGCGATTCCGGCCGAGGCGGCGAGCGGGACGAGCGCGTTGCCCGCCGCCGCCAGCAGGAAGCATCCGACCAGGACCGGTCCGAGCGGCAGGGAGGCCATGCGTCCGGCCAGCCCCGCCCCGGCGCGCGAGGCGCGGCCGCCCCTCGCGAAGCTCACCCCGAGCTCGCCGGGGTCGACGCCGAGGTCGCGGGTGCCGGAGACGCGGAAAGCCGCCATGCCGATGCCGAAGG
>JBJTKE010000576.1:0-2424 GCA_046096285.1 Chloroflexota bacterium | reverse complement strand
GGGGGAGCAGTGCGCCCGGCGATGAACCCGACCACGGGCTTGGTCACGTTGGCGGCGATGAACCGCGCCGCGTCTTCCTCGTCGGTGCCGCCGATCTCGCCGATCATCACGATGGCCTCGGTGGCGGGGTCGGCCTGAAAGAGCGCGAGCGCATCCACGAACGAGGTGCCGATGATGGGATCGCCGCCGATGCCGATGGCGGTGCTCTGGCCGAGGCCGGCTTTCGTCAGGGCGTCGACCACCTCGTAGGTGAGGGTGCCCGAGCGCGACACGAGACCGACCGGGCCCGGCGTGTGAATGAACCCGGGCATGATGCCCACCTTGGCCTGCCCCGGGGTGATGATGCCCGGGCAGTTCGGGCCGAGCAGCCGCGCGCCACGCTGCCGGACGTGGGCGTAGACCGGCGCCATGTCGGCCACCGGAATGCCCTCGGTGATGCAGATCACGAACGGGATGCCGTTGTCCACGGCCTCGTAGATGGCGTCCGGGGCGAACCGCGCCGGAACGTAGATGATGGAGACGTTGGGCTGCACGGCGGCGACGGCCTGGGCGACCGTGTCGAAGACCGGCGCTCCGGCGACCTCCTTGCCGCGGCCGCCGGGGGTGACTCCGCCGACGACGTTGGTCCCGTACTCGACCATCTGGGTGGTGTGGAACGACCCCTCGCGGCCGGTGATCCCCTGGACCAGCAGGCGCGTGTTGCGATCGACAAGGATGCTCACGGTCGGGTTCTCTCCTGGCGGGCCGGAATCATGCGGCTCGGACGACGGCGGCGGCCGCCTCGTCCATCGAATCGACGGCGGTGAGACCGGCCGCGGCCAGCATCCGCCGTCCTTCGTCGGCATTGGTGCCGGACAGGCGGACGACGATCGGCACCTTCACCGCGACCTTGCCGAGCGCGGCGGCGATGCCTTCCGCAACCACGTCCCCGCGGGTGATGCCGCCGAAGATGTTGATCAGGATGGCCCGGACGCTCGGATCCGCGGTGACCAACTGGAACGCCTTGGCTACCTGGTCGGCGCTGGCCCCACCGCCGACGTCGAGGAAGTTCGCGGGTTCGCCCCCGTGCAGTTTCACCGCGTCCATGGTGGCCATCGCCAGCCCGGCGCCGTTGACGATGCAGCCGATGTCGCCGTCGAGCTTGACGAAGGAGATGCCGCTGCGGCGCGCCTCCAGCTCGGTGGCGTTTTCCTCCGCCAGGTCGCGCAGCGCCTCGAACTCCGGATGGCGGAAGAGCGCGTTGTCGTCGAAGCTCATCTTGGAGTCGAGCGCGAGCCACTCGCCGGCCCCGGTCAGGACCAGCGGGTTGATCTCGGCGAGGGTGGCGTCCTCGGCGACGTAGGCCGCGTAGAGCTTCAGCACGATCTGCGTGTACCCGGCTGCCTGCTCCGGCGTCAGCCCGAGATCGTAGGCGACCTGGCGGGCCTGCCACGGCTGCAACCCGATCAGCGGGTCAGCCAGCGCGCGGACGATCTTCTCCGGCCGCTCGCGGGCGACCTCCTCGATGTCCACGCCGCCCTCGGCGCTGGTCATCACCGTGATCTGCCGCCGCGGTCGATCCAGCACGACGCCGAGGTAGAACTCGCGGGCGATGTCCGCCCCGCGCGCCACCAGCACCTTGTTGACCGTGTGGCCCTTGATGTCCATCCCGAGGATGGCCTCGGCGGCGGCGGCGGCCGCCTCCGGGGATTCTGCGATCTTGATGCCGCCGGCCTTGCCGCGGCCTCCGCTGTGCACCTGCGCCTTGACGGCCACCAGTGTGCCGAACCGCTCCGCGATGGCCGCGGCCTGCGCAGGCGTTTCGGCCACTTCCCCGGGGTTCACCGGGATGCCGTGCCTGCCCAGGATCTCCGCAGCCTGGTACTCGTGAATGTTCATCGGTTCGCGTTCCTCCCGGGCCGCGCGTCTTCGCGGCGGCGGGATCGTAGCATAGTTGCCGACCCGGCACGGCCGCAGGAATGCTGCGTCCGTTCGTGGTTTCGCGCGGGCTGGGCCGCTTCGGAAGCGATGGCGCGGCATGGGGGATTGACAGGACGCAGCCGATGGTATAAAGACCTGTTGGACGAATCTCCCGCGTGCGGAATGTCCGGAGCCAGGGTTGGCGTTCCTGACGCTCGTTTCGCCGGTAGACGTCTTCGGTCTTTTTCTTTTTTTCGTTCCATGCCGGGCGAGGTTGCCGCGGCGGAGGGTTCAGTCGGAATGAGCGATCGCACGCTCACCTGCCGCGATTGCGGGCAGGCGTTTACGTTCACCGAGGGCGAGCAGGCGGTTTACCAGGAGCGCGGGGTCAGCGAACCGCAGCGCTGCCCGGCGTGCCGGTCCGCCCGCAAGCAGCAGCGGCAGTCGCAGGGGTATGACTCCGGCGGCTACGGCGGCGGTGGAGGCGGCGGCTACGGCGGCGGCGGGTATGGCACCGGCTACGGC
>JBJTKE010000575.1:0-9981 GCA_046096285.1 Chloroflexota bacterium | reverse complement strand
GTTCGGAACCGGACGCGACTTCGGGGTGCCGGACCCGATCTACGGACGGGATGTGGCCTGGTACGTGTTCCGGCTGCCGGCGATCGAGGCGGTGCAGCGGGGCATCCTGCTGCTGCTGCTGTGGACGGCAGTCGTGGTGGTGCTGGTCTACATCGTGTCCCTCGGGCTGGAGCGGCTGGAGTGGGGGGCGATTCCGAAGCGGGTCACCGGGCCTGTGCTGGCGCTGGCCGCACTGGCGCTGCTGCTGGCCGCTGTCGGGTACCTGTTCTCCATGTTTGACATCATGTACTCGGAACGCGGATTCGCCTACGGCGGCGGCTTCACCGACGTGAACGTGACCCGGCCGGTGCACATCGTGCTGGCGGTGCTGTCGGCGGTGGCTGCGGTGCTGCTGCTGTTCCACGGGTGGCGCGGCAGCGGCCGGGCGCTGGCGATCACGGCGATCGCGTGGCTGGCGGCGGTGGCGATCGGGATGTTCCTGCCGGCGTCGATCCAGCAGGTGGTGGTCGAGCCGAACGAACTGACGCGGGAAGCGCCGTACATCGAGAACAACATCAGGATGACGCGGGCGGCGTTCGACCTCGACGCCATCGAGCAGCGGAACCTGAGCGGTACGGGCGTGCCGCCAGCGAGCCAGATGGCGCCCAACTCACCGGTGTTCGACAACATACGGCTGTGGGACTACCGGGTCGCCCAGCAGACCTACCAGCAACTGCGGTCGTTCGTGCCGTACTACGTCTTCCCGGACGTGGATGTAGACCGGTACCAGATCGACGGCCGGACGCGGCAGGTGCTGACGTCGGCGCGAGAACTCGACCTCACCGGGTTGCCGGCGAACGCCCAGACCTGGGTCAACACCCACCTGTCGTACACCCACGGCTACGGCCTGGTGGTGAGCCCGATCAGCGAGGCAACGACGCAGGGGCTGCCGCGCTTCCTGGTGGGCAGCATCCCGCCAGAGGGCACGGGCCCGCTGGCGATCGACCGGCCAGAGATCTACTTCGGCGAGCGGGGCGCGGGCTGGGTGGCGGTGCGCACTACCCAGCCGGAGATCAGCGGCATCTCCGGCGAGACGGTGGCCAACCCGTACAGCGGCGAGGCCCGGGGATCGGTGCAGGTCTCCAACTACCTGAAGCGGGTGATCCTGGCGCTGAGCCAGAGCGACCGCCGCATCCTGTTCAGCAGTGAACTGACGTCGGAGTCGCGGATGCTGCTCCGGCGGCCGGTGATGGAGCGGGCGCAGGCGGTGGCGCCGTTCCTGGTGTTCGACCCCGATCCGTACCTGGTGATCGTGGACGGCAAACTGGTCTGGATCATGGACGGCTACACCGGGACCAGCCGCTACCCCGGGGCGACGCCGTCGGAACTCGGGGTCAATTACCTCCGGAATACGGCGAAATTGACGGTGGACGCCTACAACGGGACGGTGACGCTGTACCGGACGGCGGTGGAGGACCCGATCGCGGAAGCGTGGGCGTCGATCTACGGCGATCCGTTCGTGCCGATCGCGGAGGCGCCCGCGGCGGTGGCCGCCCACTTCCGCTACCCGGAGGGGCTGTTCGACCTGCAGACGGAGATGTATGCCAGCTATCACGTGACCGATGCGTCGGCGTTCTACAACGGCGAGGACCGCTGGGAGATCGCCAAGGGGGAGAGCACGTTCGCGGAGAGCCGCAGAGGGGAGCGGCCGATCGAGGCGTACTACATGACGCTGCCGCTGCCGGGAGAAACGGAGCCCGGGTTCAAGCTGATCCGGCCGTTCACGCCGATCAACCGCCCGAACATGACCGCGGGGATGGCGGCAAAGACCGACGAGCTCGGCCAGACCACGGTGCTGGAGTACCGGTTCCCGCGGCAGTCGAACATCTTCGGGCCGCAGCAGGTGGAGGCGCGGATCAACCAGGACCCCGACATCTCGGCGCGGATCACGCTGCTCGACCAGTCGGGCTCCCGGGTGATCCGGGGGAACCTGCTGGTGGTGCCGGTGGGAGACTCCGTGCTCTACGTGCAGCCAATGTACCTGCAGGCGACGGCCACGCAGGGCGCGCCGACGGAGTTGCAGTTCGTCGTGGTGGCGTCGCAGGATGACGTGCAGATGCGGCCGACCCTCGGGGAGGCGCTGGCCGCGGTGGCGGCGGGCGACACGACGGCGGCGGTCGACCAGGCGAACACCGAAGGGACGACGGGGCCCGAGCCGGAGGCGACCGGCGGTTCTCCGGAGGAGATCGCGGCGGCCGCGCTCGAGGCCTTCCAGCGCGGGGAGGATGCCCTCCAGCAGGGCGACTGGACGGCCTACGGCAAGGCGCAGGAGGACCTCGGGACCCTGCTGGACGAGCTGGCGGGCAGCGGGCCGGTGATGGTGGAGCCAGAGGCCATCGCGACGCCCGCGCCCTGAACGGCGCGAGACGACTCTCGACGGGCCAGCGAACGTCGGATAGGCTATCCCCAGCGACGGGCGAGATGAAGCAGGGAAGGTGCGGAAATGGCGGAGATCAGCCGAATCCTGATCGGGATAGGGTCGGTGGCGGCGTGGACCGGTCTGATTCTTTACGGCATGGGGTCGGCCGAGTTGATCCCGGGGCCTGACCTGATGAGCAAGGGCCTGATCGGGCTGGTTGGCGGCCTGATCGCGCTGGTCGTGGGAATCGTGCTCTACCGGGCGACCCGGGAGCCAGATCTTTCCTCGCGCCAGGGCTGACGCGGCAAAGCGCGGGGCGGACCGGTCACTTCCGGTACGCCCCGCTTTTTTGGTTTGGGGCACCCGCGGCGGGGGGTGGGCGCGGCGTGCGCTGGAGCACGACCGCCTCGTCGGGATACCAGCGGCGGCGGATGGGGCCGAGGAGGTAGAGCGAGCCGGTCACGAGCAGTCCCGTGCCGGTCTGTTGCGCGAGGTCGAGGGCCCGGGCGAATGCGGCATCGAGGTCTGGATCGGCTGTCACCGGGAGCGGGCGCCCCGCATCCCGGGCCAGCGCCGCGAGGTCGCCCGCGGGCATGGCCTGTTTACCCAGCACGGGGGCCTCGGTCAGGACGAACGCCGACGCCTCGCGGGCGAGCGCGCCGAGCACGGAGGCAGCGTCCTTGGACCCGATGGCGGCGAAGAGGATGACGGGCTGCAGGGCGCTGCTCTCCCGCCAGCGGCGGAGTTCGCCTGCGAGGGCGAGCGCCTTGTCGGGATTGTGGGCGCCGTCGAGCATGACGGGGGGGCCGGCGGAGGGCATCGACTCGAGCCTGCCGGGAAGCCGCACCCGGGCAAGGGCGGCGGGGTCGATCCGGTCCGGGGCGATCAGGCCGGCGCCCGCCAGCGTCTCGGCCGTGGTCAGGGCGAGGCGTTGGTTGGCCTGCACGAACCCCGTGGCATTGCCGGTCGCGGCGGGGACCTGCTCCGCGCGAACCCAGGGGGAGCTCGCCAAAGAGGTCTCGGCGGCGACCGCGGCGATGCCTTCCGGGGGAAGGGGCCCGGTCACCACGGCAGCGCCCGGCTTGATGATGCCAGCCTTGTGCCAGGCGATGTCGGCGAGGGTGGGGCCGAGGGTCTGCAGATGGTCGAGCCCGACCGAGGTGATCACGCTCGCGATCGGGGTGACGACATTGGTGAGATCGAAGCGACCGCCGGCCCCGACCTCGATGACGGCTGCATCCACCTCCTCGGCGTCGAACCAGCGGAGCATGAGCGCGGTCCACAGTTCCCCGTAGGCGAGGGGCGGGTTGCCCGCGGCGATCCAGTCCGTTTCGGCGCGCTCAACGTCTTCCACGGCGGCCAGGAGTCCCTCGCCGGAGATGAGGCGCCCGTCGATTTGCAGCTTTTCGGACATGACCTGGAGGTAGGGCGAGGTGGCGAGCCCGGTGCGCAGGCCAGCCGCGCCGAGGAGCGATGCGATGGCGGCGGCGGTCGAACCCTTGCCGCTGGTGCCGGTGACGTGCACGACGGGCAACCGGCGCTCGGGAGACCCAAGTTCCATGAGGAAGGAGCGAAGCCGGCCGAGTTTCCGGGTGGCCCGCTCGCGGACGGCGGAGGGCGAGATGTCGTCCCGGGACCCGGGGCAGATGCGGGCGGAGATGCGCGCCGAAGCCGCGGCGAAGGCTTGCACGTTGGCGTCGGAATCAGAGGAAACGGGCGCAGACATCGTTTGCGAGCATGAGGCCGCGGCGGGTCAGCCGCACGGCGCTCCCGTCGAGGACGATCAGGCGCTCGGTTTCGAGCCGGTCCAGTTCCGACCCGAAGGCGGAACGCAGCGGCAGGCCGTGCCGGAGAGCGAAGGCCTCCTCGTCAACACCGTCGATCAGCAGACGCAGGCCCAGCATCATCGTTTCACCCATCGCGGTGCGGGGGTCGATGCGTTCGCAGGTAGCGGCGGGGTCAGCACCGGACTCGACGGCCTCCATGTAGGTTTTCGGGAGGGGATGGTTCATCCAGCGGTCGCCGCGGACGGTGCCGTGCGCGCCCGCGCCCGCGCCGACGAAATCGCCATTCCGCCAGTAGAGGCGATTGTGCCGGGACATCGCTGCGGGATGCCGGGCCCAGTTTGCGACCTCGTAGTGGATCCAGCCTGCGCTGGCGAGTCGCTCGATGGCGCGCTCGTACAACTCGGCGGCGGCATCGTCGTCAGGAACGGCGAGGACGTTGCGGGCGACGGCGTCGGCCATCGGAGTGCCGGGTTCCACGATGAGGGAGTAGAGGGAGACGTGATCGAGGGACTCGGTGGCGGCGATCTCGGCGAGGTCCTGCTCCCAGTCGGCGGGTTGCTGGCCGGGCCAGCCGAAGATGAAGTCGGCGCTGACGCTGGCGAACCCGGCTGCGCGGGCAAGGTCGATGGCGCGCCGGGCGTCGGCGGCCTCGTGAAGCCTGCCGAGGCGGCGGAGACCGCGTTGGGAGAAGGTCTGGATGCCGATGCTGAGGCGGTTGACACCAGCCTCGCGCCAGCCGGCAAACTCGCCGGGACCGACGCCGTTCGGGTTTGCCTCGAGGGTGATTTCGGCGTCCGGGGTGAGGTTGCCGGCGGCGCGCACCGCCTCGATGAGTGCGGAGACGTGCCGGGGGGCAAGCAGCGAGGGCGTGCCGCCGCCGAGGAAGACCGAGGCGATCTCCCGGCCGGCGAGCCTGCCGGACTGGCGCACGATCTCGCGGGAGAGGGCCTCGACATAGCGCGGGATCAGGCCTTCCTGCCCGGCGTAGGTGTTGAAGTCGCAGTAGGGGCAGATGTGGGCGCAGAAGGGAATATGCAGGTAGAGGCCCGCCGGGGCGTCGGGCGCGGCCGGGGCGTCGGCGCCGGCGCGGGGCTGGCCGGTGGCGGTCACGGCGTGGGTTCCGGGGCGGGGAGGGCGCGCGGCGAGTCGTCCGGGAACAGGCTGGCGATCCAGATGAGGACGGGCACGTCGCCGGCGTTCTCGGCCCGGTGGACGTCGCCGGGCTGCGCGCGGATCGAGTCGCCGGCGGTGAGGACGACTGTTTCGCCGGGCGTGATCTCGTCCCACGCGCCCGCGGGGTCGCCACCGGCGCGCAACAGGAAGACCTTGCCGGTCTCCACGGTGTAAGTCAGTTCGCCCTCGGCGATGGCGGCGAACTGCGAGCCGGGGTGGAAATGGGCGCCGATGGTCGCGCCTGCCGGCACCGTCACCAGCGCGAGGGCGAGTTGGCCGTTCACGACAGGGGCCGGGGAGTTGTCGGCGAAGATGCGGGTGGTGATCTGGGCGTAGGCGTCGGGGCGCGGGGTGGCGGCGGCCGGCGTGGCCTCCTGCCTGACGCGGGGGGCGGCCAGCCCGGCGAGGGGAAGCATCAGCGCGAAGCCGAGCAGGGGGAGAAGCAGGCGACGGCGGATCATGTTGGGACCTCCTCGCAATCTCGGCCTAAAGCAAGTGCTTCAGGCGAAGCAGATCGATGTTGCCGCCGCTGAGGGTGGCGACGGCGCGGGCACCGGGTTCCGCGCCGGCCTTGCCGGTCAGCAGCGCGGCGACGCCAGCCGCGCCCGCAGGCTCGGCCAGCAACTTGGTGCGCTCGAGGATGAGACGGAGCGCGGACATGATCTCGTCGTCGGTGACGAGAACGACGTCATCGACATGGCGCTCGATCAACGCCTGGGAGAGCGCGCCGCCGAAGGGGGCAGAGAGACCGTCGGCGATGGTGGTGATGCGGTCCACCATGACCGGGAAGCCAGCGGCGAGGCTGAGGGTGACGGCGGGAGCGCCCTCGGGTTCGACCCCGACGATGCGGACCTCGGGGCGAAGCGCCTTGACCGCGACGGCGATGCCGGCGAGCAGGCCGCCGCCGCCGGTGCAGATGGAGATGAGTTCCACGTCGGGCGCGTCGTCGAGGATTTCAAGGCCGACCGTGCCCTGCCCGGCGATCACGTCGGGGTCGCTGAAGGGGTGCACGTAGTGGAGGCCGTGGGCGAGGCGATACTCCTCCATCGCCGCGAACACGGTTTCCATGGAACTCGCGAAGATGGTTTCCGCGCCGTAGCCGCGGATGGCCGCGATCTTCGCGGGGACGGCGTTCTCGGGAATGGCGACGACGCAGCGCACGCCAGCGATCTGGGCGGCGTAGGCGAGACCCTGCCCGTGGTTTCCGGCCGAGAGGGTGATGACGCCGAGCTCGCGCTGCTCGGGAGAGAGGCGAAGGATGGCGTTGAGGCCGCCACGGGCCTTGAAGGAACCGGTTCGCTGGAGGTTTTCCGCCTTGAGCGAGAGCCGGGTGTTGGTCATCCGGCTGAGGGTGTGGGTGGAGGCCAGCGGGGTGCGGTGAACGTGGGGCCGGATCCGCTCGGCGGCGGCGCGGATGTCGGCAAGCGTCACCTGCGCGGCGAGTTGGTCTCCGCTGAGTCCCGAAAGGTCGGGGGCGGGTCGGTAGGTCATGGGAGAGCGGCTCCAGGCGCACCGGGCGACCCGGTGGCTCAACGGCGCCTGACGCGGCACAATCCGGGGTAGCGGCAGTATACCGACAGGAAGCGGGGAACGAGTTGGCAGACGGGGAGGAGCCCGTGGCCCTGGCAGGGCATGGCGCCATCACCAGGATCGCATTCGACGAGCGGGCAGCGCCGGCCGTGGCCCGGGCGCTCGGCGGGGAGAGCCGGGCCGCGCCATTCCGGTTGCCGAGTGGCGCGGTCCACCAGGTGACGGTGAACGACGGGAACGGGCGGGCAGCGGTGATGCTGACGCTGTGGCCGGCGATCGCGCGGGTCGATGCGGTGGCGCCCGGGGTGACGGTGGTCGCCACGCGGGTGCAGGGAGTGGAGATCGTCAGCGGGGTCGAGGTGCTGTTCCGCCGGGAGAGCGGGGAGTACCTGATCGTGACGCTGGGTGGGAAGGTGATCGTGCGGTCGTGAGTCAGGCAGGGCGCGGCGCGGTGGAGACGGCGGTCTCGACGGTGAGGAGCAGGCGGGCGATGTCGAACGGCTTGGAGAGGACGTCCTGGGCGCCGGCGATGTCGCGCGCGAGCGAGACGGCGGCGGTCATCATGATTACCGGCACGGCGTCGAGACCGGGCAGCAACCGGAGTCGCCGCAGCGTTTCCACGCCGTCGAGGTCGGGCATCATGACATCGAGGAGGACGAGGGCGGGGGCGTCGGCCGCGGCGAGTTCAAGGCCCTCGGCGCCAGAGGCAGCGGAGATGGGGGCATAGCCCTCCTCCGCGAGCACCAGCGAGACGAGGCGGCGAATCGAGGCTTCGTCATCGATGACGAGCACGCGAAGCCCGTCCTGAACCATGTCGACCATACCGTACGCTCCCGTGCCCGGCGATGGGAGGGACCGGCCGGGCGTCGCAGCCCACCTGGCGGCAACGCCCGGGGTTCGCTGCGCCGGGTGCGCGAGACGGCGCAAGAAGCGTGCCAGCCTCAGGCTGGCCGGAAGTCGCTGTCGGGGCCGATGGAGCGAACGAACTCGGCGATGACCCGCGCGGCATCGACGAGATCCTGCAAACTGACGACCTCGTTGGGAGAGTGCATGTAGCGGTTGGGGAGCGAGACGAGCCCGGTGGCCATGCCCGGACCGCTGCGGATCATGGCGTCGGCGTCGGTGCCGCTGCGGCCGCCGGTCGCCTGGAGGGGGCAGGTGACACCGATACGACGGGCCGCGGCGCGCAGACCCTCGTATACGACTGGATTGATGCTGGCGCCGCGGGTGAGCACCGGGCCGCCGCCGATGGTGACTTCGCCGTCGCGTTGCTTGTTGGCGCCGGGGTAGTCGGTGGCGTGGGTGACGTCGAGCGCGATCGCGACGGCCGGGGCCTCGCGCACGGCGGCGGTGTGGGCGCCGACGAAGGCGTTTTCCTCCTGGACGGTGGCGACCGCGACGACCTCGACGCGAGGACGTTCCGCGGAGAGCAGGCGGACGGTCTCGAGGGCGACGAATGCGCCGACCCGGTTGTCCATGCTGCGGGCGGCGCAGCGGTCGTCGGTAAGGCGGACGAAGTTGCCGTCGATGACGGCGGCGCAGCCGGGTTCGACACGGGCGAGAGCCTCGTCGCGGGAGGCCGCGCCGATGTCGATCCAGAGGTCGGACAACTCGGAGGGCTTGGAGCGATCCTCCGGTTTCATGAGGTGGATGGCCTTCTTGCCGATGACGCCGATGACGTCGCCCCCGGTTCCGAGCACGCGAATGCGCTGTCCGACCACCACCTGGGCATCCCAGCCGCCGAGTGGCTCGAACCAGAGAGAGCCGTTGTCGTCGACGTGGGTGATGACGAAGCCGATTTCGTCGATGTGGCCGGCGATGAGCACCTTGGGACCGGCGCCGGAGCCCTTGACCGTGGCAAAGGAGTTGCCGACGAGATCGAAATCGACGCGATCGGCAAAGGTCGCGGCCTCGGCGCGCCAGACGCGGGCAGGCGCGGACTCGTAGCCCGAGGGGCCGGGGGCATCCAGCAACCGCTGCCGGAAGTCGAGGGCTCGGGGTTCCATTGGGGGGGCGCCTCCGGTATGTGCGCGCCAGGTTCGGCGCGGTGGGATGCTAGCCCCAACCGGCCAACAGGGCAACACGGACCGCGGGGCTCGCAGCGCGGGTTTGCCCGGAGCCGCGGATCAGCATTTGCGGTCGCCGCGGCCACCGCCGAGGACGGATCCGGCGATGAGGACTCCGGCGACTGCGAGGACGATCAGGATCGTGACGACGAGGTAGCCGACCACTCAGGCCTCCGCCGCGGCCGCGATGGCCTGGCGTAGCGAGGCGGAGGCGCGCCGGACCTCCGCCGCATCGACGCCGGTCCGGTAGCCGCGGGCATGGAGGAAGTCGAGCAGGGTTTCGGTGGCAAGGTTGCCGGGTGCGCCGGGCGCGAAGGGGCAGCCGCCCAACCCGCCAGCGCTGCCGTCGAAGATGCGGATGCCGGCGGCGAGGGCGGCCTCGACATTCTCGATCGCCCGGCCTCCGGTGTCATGGAGGTGGAGGCCGGTGCGCTCCAGGGGAATCCTGCCGCGGGCCACGTGCAGGACATCCTGCACCATTGCCGGGGTCGCGGAGCCGATGGTGTCGGCGAGAGAGAGTTCGTCGCAGCCGAGGTCGGCGAGACGCTCCGCGAATTCGACGGCGTCGGCGGGGTTGACCGGGCCGGAGTAGGGGCATCCGAAAGCGACGGAGACGTAGCCGCGGATCCAGCAACCGGCGGCCTTCGCCCGGGCAACAACGGGCGCGAACCGGTCGAAGGTCTCGTCGATGGATGCGCCGACGTTGGCCTGCGCGAACTGATCGGTGGCGGCGCTGAAGAGGGCAATGGCGTCAACGCCGGCGTCGATGGCCCGGTCGAGTCCGCGCTCGTTCGGGACCAGCGCCAGGTAGCGCGTGCCCGGACGCCGGCGGATTGCGGCCAAAACGTCGGCAGCGTCGGCCATCCGGGGAACGGCCCGCGGGTTGACGAAACTGGTGGCTTCGATGATCTGGAAGCCGGCTCCGGACAGCGCGTCGATGAACGCGACCTTCGCCGCGGGCCGTTCCCCGGATGGCCGACGCTGCCGACGATTAGGCCGCCATCGGACTCCGTGCGCGCCCGCGCTA
>JBJTKE010000574.1:0-3681 GCA_046096285.1 Chloroflexota bacterium | reverse complement strand
CCCGCCGCCGGTTCGTGACGCGCGCCGACACGCTCCTCGGCGGGCTCGAGGGCAGGGTGGTCGCCGTGCTCGGCCTGGCCTTCAAGGAGGGCACCGACGACCTGCGCGATTCCCCCGCGATTTCGGTCATCGACATGCTCGAGGAGCGCGGCGCCGCCGTCCGCGCCCACGATCCGCGGGCGATGACGAACGCCTCCCGCATCCTCCCCCACGTCACGATGACCGGGAATGCCTACGAGGCCGCGGCCGGCGCCGACGCCATCATGCTGTGCACCCCCTGGCCCGAGTACCGCGACCTCGACCTGACCCGGCTTCGTGCCGCAATGCGCGGAAGCCTGCTGCTGGACGGCCGAAATCTGCTCGACCCGGCCGCCGCGGCGGACGCAGGCTTCCGCTACGAGGGAATCGGCCGCGCCGCCCCGGGCGCGGTCCGGGGGTCGATCGTCCCGCGTTGACCGGCGGCGGCGCCCGCGGCTAGCATCAACGGGGAACCAATCGCCCCGACGTACAGGAGCCCTCATGCCGCGATTCGCCGCCAATGTCTCGATGCTCTTTACCGAGGTCCCGCTGATCGAACGCTACGCCCGGGCTGCCGCGGCGGGCTTCGCCGGCGTGGAGATGCTCTTTCCCTACGCCGAGGACGTGCCGGCCATCGCCGCCGAACTCCGTGCCAACGGACTGACCCAGGTGCTCTACAACTTCCCGGCGGGCGATTTCGCCGCCGGGGAGCGCGGGATGGCCAACAATCCCGCACGCCGCGAGGCCTTCCGGGAGGGAGTCCTTCGTGCCCTCGACGTCGCCAGCCACCTTCAGCCAACGCGGATGAACTGCCTGGTCGGCAAGCGCCTCGCGGATGTGCCGCCCGAAACCCAGTGGGCGACCGTCGAGGAAAACCTGGCCTGGGCCGCCGATCAGGTGCAGGCCGCGGGCATCCGCCTCGTGGTCGAACCCCTGAACGCCTGGGACGCGCCCGGCTTCCTGCTCTCGACCCCCTCGGCCGGGTTCGCGCTGGTGGATCGGATCGGCCATCCCAAGCTCGCGCTCCAGTACGACCTCTACCCTGCCCAGCGGATGGAAGGGAACCTGGTCCGCACCATCTCCGAGCGCATCGGCCAGATCGGCCATATCCAGATCGCGGACAGCCCGGACCGCCACCAGCCCGGCACCGGCGAGATCAACTACCCCTTCGTCTTCGATGCCATCGACGCCGCGGGCTACGACGGCTGGGTCTCCTGCGAGTACAACCCGCTCGGGACGACCGAGCAATCGCTGGACTGGATGCGGGCCCGCGCCTGACCGGCGGCCGCCGCACGGGAGAGAGCATCATGGCTGAACGGATCGGATTCATCGGTCTCGGCATCATGGGCAAGCCGATGGCCCGCAACCTCGCGAAGGCCGGGTACGAAATCGTCGTCCACAACCGCAGCCGGGACGACGTAGACCTGCTGCTGGCGGAAGGCCCGGAGTTCTCCGCGGCAGGCTCTCCCGCCGAGGTTGCGCGCCGGTGCGAGACGGTCATCACCATGCTGCCCGACTCACCGGATGTGGAGCAGGTCGTCTTCGGCGCAGGCGGCCTCATCGGCGAACTCGGACCCCGGCACCTGCTGATCTACATGTCCACCATCGCCCCGGCGGCCTCCGTCGCCGTGTACGAGGCCGCGAAGGAACGCGGCGCCGCCGCGCTCGACGCGCCGGTCAGCGGCGGCGACAAGGGCGCCATCGCCGGCACGCTGTCGATCATGGTGGGCGGCGACGAGGCCGCCTTCGAGCGCGCCATGCCGGTGTTCGAGGCGATGGGCAAGACCATCGTCCACGTCGGCGGTCCGGGCGCGGGCCAGATCGTCAAGGCCTGCAACCAGATCGTGGTGGCCATCAACTACGCCGCGGTCAGCGAGGCGCTGGTGCTTGGCTCCAAGGCCGGGGTCGATCCGGCCCGGATCGTGCAGGTGCTCTCCGGCGGTCTCGCTAACTCCCGCGTCATGGAAATGCGCGGTCCGACGATGATCGCGGGCCAGTTCGCCCCCGGCTTCCGGGTGAACCTCCACCGCAAGGACCTCGGCATTGCGCTCGCCACCGGGCGCGAGCAGGGCGTGCCCTTGCCGGTCACCGCGCTCGTCGGGCAGTTGTACGAATCGGTCGCCGCCGCCGGCCGCGGCGATCTCGACCATTCCTCGCTGATCACGCTGATTCAGGACATGGCGGGACATTCGATCGCGCCGGACGCCTGACCGGGAACGGAGCGGGTAGCCCGGTTTCACGCTTGCCCGTCGCCGGCATGGCACACTCGCGCGCACAGGTTGCTGCCCGGGTCCGCGCGCAGCGCGGGCCGCAAACACGGCGAGGACGAACCCCATGTCCATTTTCGGCGCGCAGTCGCAGGACACCCCGCGCTTCGACGATTCCGCCCGCGAGTACGACGCCCTCCTCTTTCTCTCCTTCGGCGGACCGGAGGGCATGGACGACGTCATGCCATTCCTCGAAAACGTGACCCGCGGCCGGAACATCCCCCGCGAACGATTGCTCGAGGTGGCCGAGCACTACTACCACTATGGCGGCGTCTCCCCGATCAACGCCCAGAACCGGGAGTTGATCGCCGCGCTTGAGGCCGAACTGGCGGCTCATGGGCCCCGCCTGCCGATCTACTTCGGCAACCGCAACTGGGACCCGTTGCTCCCCGAAACCGTGCGGCGCATGAAGGCCGACGGCGTGCGCCGCGCGCTCGTCTTCGCGACCTCGGCCTTCAGTTCCTATTCCGGCTGTCGCCAGTACCGGGAAAACGTGATCGACGCCCTGCGCGAACTCGGCGACGACGCCATCGCGTTCGACAAGATTCGCGTCTTCTACAACCACCCGGGCTACGTCGGCCCGATGGCGGAGACCATCCGCGCCGCGATCGCCCGCTTCCCGGAGGATCGCCGCGGCGGCGTGGAGGTCGTCTTCACCGCCCACTCCATTCCCGACGCGATGGCCCGCAACTGCGCCTACGAGGCCCAATTGCAGGAGGCCTGCAGGCTCGTCGCCGAGGCCGCGGGAGCGCCCAACTGGCGGCTGTGTTACCAGTCCCGCAGCGGCGCACCCCACATCCCGTGGCTGGAACCGGACATCATCGACCAACTCGATCAGTTGCACGCCGATGGCCGGGACGATGTGGTCGTCTCCCCGATCGGCTTCATTTCGGATCATCTCGAGGTGCTCTACGACCTCGACGACGAGGCGCAGGCGCACGCGGACGAACTCGGCATGACAATGGTGCGGGGCGCCACCGTCGGCGTGCATCCCGCCTTCGTCTCGATGATCCGCGAACTGATCGTCGAGCGCATGACCGCCAACCCGGAGCGGCGGGCGCTCGGCACCCGCGGCCCCAACCATGACATCTGCCCGGTGAACTGCTGCCTGAGCGGCGCGGCCCGGCCGGCGGCGGCGGCGGCGTCCTGACCGGCCGCCGCCGGGGGCGGGCGACAATCCCGCGCCGGGGGGGCCGGGGCCGCCCGGCGCGGCCTGCCGCGAAAGGCTCGGGCATGACTGGCGGGACGCTTCCGGCGGAAGCCGACGTGGTGGTGGTCGGGGCCGGCGCATTCGGGTACGCCACCGCGTGGCAACTGGCGCGGCACGGAGCGGGCCGCGTGCTGCTGCTCGATCGCGGCGTGCCGGGCGACGGCAGTTCCGCGCGCGCAGCGGGGC
>JBJTKE010000573.1:0-2357 GCA_046096285.1 Chloroflexota bacterium | reverse complement strand
CGCCGCCATCGGCCCGGCGCGGCGCAGCCTCGACATGCGGTACAAGGGGCAGGAACACACCGTGCAGGTCCCGCTCGACGGCGGGGCGTTCACGCTGGACGGCCTGCCGGGCCGGTTCCACGAGCGCCATCGCCGCCGCTACACCTTCGCGCTGGAGGACACGCCCATCGAACTCGTCAACCTGCGGACCATCATGGTGGCCGACATTCCGCTGCCGGCCATCGCCGGGGCGGCGGCGGGAACCGGCGCCGCCCCGCGCACGCGCAGGGTTGACATCCGGCACGCGGCGGGCGGCGCCGCGGGCAGCATCGAGATTCCGGTGCATGACCGGGCCGCGCTCTCTCCGGGGGCGCGGCTGGCGGGTCCGTTGCTGGTTGAGGAACCGGCGACCACCACGCTTGTGCTGCCGGGACAATCGCTGGAGATCGACCGGGTCGGCAACCTGGTGATCGCCATGTAATGCTGTGCCGGGAGGGATTGCCGTCGAGCCGGAGTGTGGCAATCTTTCCCGCGAACAAGGGTTCCCTGTACCCGCGGCGCGCCGGGTGGCGCGCCGGCACTGATCGAACCGTTGCCGGCCCGGGCCGGAGGAGGATCATCGGGAATGTCGAAGCACGAGGCAGTGAAGCGGCTGTCGGAGGATCTCGGGTCCGGCCGCATTTCGCGGCGGCAGTTCTGGCAGGGCGCGGCGGCGCTCGGCCTTTCGTTCACCTGGGCGAAGGCCGTGGAGACGGGCGCCTTCGCCGCGCCGGAGGCGCTCTGGAGCGTCCGCGCGCAGGTCGACAAGGCGACGACCTTCATCATCGCCGTCTCGGAGAACGTCGACACCTTCGACCCCGGCTTCACGGTCGGCTCCAAGACCGCGCAGACGGTCCTGCAGAACACCTTCGACCAGCTGACGCAGTACGAGATCGTCGACAAGACCACGCCCGACGGGTTGGCCTACCAGACCGTCAACACGCTGAACATCATCCCGATGCTGTGCGAGTCCTGGAAGCAGGACGGCGACAAGCTCGTCTTCACGATGCTCGACGGCGCGACCTACGCGAATGGCGATCCGATCGACGCCAACACGATGGTCGACGCCTACAAGCGCATCTTCGAGACCAACGCGGTCTCCTCGTTCCTGCTCTCGATGGGCGGCGCGATCACCGACGCCACCGCCTTCTCGGCGCCGGACGCGAAGACCTTCGTCATCCAGATGACGAAGCCGAACACGCTGATCGCCCAGAACAACACGATGCACAACACGAGCGCGCTCGATCCGCTGGAGATCACGGCGCAGGCCACCGAGGCCGATCCCTGGGCGCTGGATTACTTCAAGAAGAACCTCGGCATCGGCAACGGGCCCTACAAGCTGGAGTCCTACAAGCCGGACGACTCGCTGGTGCTGGTGGCCAACGAGGCCTACCACGGCGAGCAGCCGCCGTTCAAGACCGTCATCCTGAAGATCGTGCCCGACGCCACCCAGCGCGTGCAGCTGCTGTCCAAGGGCGATGTGGACTTTGCGACCCAGATCCCGAAGCAGGAGTACACCAACCTCAAGGGCAACGCCGACATCAAGACCCTGTCGATTCCCTCGACGCTGGTCACGATGCTCGAGATGAACACCCAGATGGCGCCCTTCGACAAGAAGGAAGTGCGGCAGGCCGTGGCCTACGCCGTGCCGTACCAGGCGATCATCGACCAGGTGTTCAACGGGCAGGCCCAGATCGCCAAGAGCCTCGTGCCGAACGGCATGCCGACCAGCGACTTCTCGACCAACATGTACGGGACCGACCCGGAGAAGGCGAAGGAACTGCTGGCCGCCGCCGGCTACGACGGCACGCCGGTCAAGCTCTCCTTCAACGCCGGCATCCCCGAGTGGGAGCGCATGGCGATCATGATGCAGGCCGCCCTGAAGGAGGTCGGCATGCCGGTCGAACTGGAGAAACTCCCCTACGCGACGTTCAACGAACTCGAGCAGGGCAAGAAGCTCCAGATGTGGACCGACGAGTGGATCTCCTGGGTGAACGACCCGTATTACCACATGAGCTGGCTGGCGGCTTCGGCGAGCCCGACCAACTACCCGCAGTTCAAGAACGACCGGGTCGACGAGATCGTCGCGACCTACACCCTCTCCGACCCCAGCGAGGAGAAGGACAACGCCAGCAAGGAGGCCCAGGCCATCCTCATCGAGGAATGCCCCTACGTCTTCCTCTGCCAGCCGAACTGGTTCATCTACACCCGCAACGATGTCGACGGCTACGTCTACTACAACGACGAACTGCCGCGGTACAACTACTTCAAGCGGGCCGGCGCGTAGCCGGCCGCGGGGGGGGGGGGGGGGGGGCGCCCCCCGCCGCCGGCCCCGCGGC
>JBJTKE010000572.1:0-7040 GCA_046096285.1 Chloroflexota bacterium | reverse complement strand
CTCCGCGACCGGCACCCCGGGCCCGCATCCGGCGCGCGGCGCGGAACCCAGCCGCGCGCCGGTTTCATGCCCGGGCCGGCCGAGCCGCCGAGACGCGGCCAGCGAGACGAGGACAGGGATGCACGCGAAGATCGTTCGCCTGGCCGGGGATGGCGTCGGGCCGGAAGTGATGGCGGAGGCGACCCGCGCGCTGGATGCGGTCGCGGCGCGCTGGGGGCATGCATTCGCGTTCGAGGACCGGTTGATCGGCGGGGCCGCGCTGGACGCCTTCGGCGAGCCGATGCGCGACGAGGATGTGGCGGCCTGCGCCAGGGCGGACGCGATCCTGCTGGCGGCGGTGGGCGGCCCGAAGTGGGACGGCGTGGAGCAGATGCTGCGGCCGGAGCGCGGGCTGCTGAAACTGCGGAAATCGCTGCGGCTGTACGCGAACCTGCGGCCGGTGACGGTGCTGCCGGCGCTCTACGGGGCGTCGCCGCTGAAGCCGCACCTGCTGGACGGGGTGGACGTGATGGTCGTCCGCGAACTGACCGGCGGGCTCTACTTCGGGCGGCCGTCGCGGCAGTGGAAGGAGTATCGCGGCTGGGCGGCGGTCGATACGCTGATCTACCGCGAGCACGAGATCAGGCGGATCGTGCGGCTGGCGTTCGAGACGGCGCGGGGCCGCCGGGGGCTGGTCACCAGCGTGGACAAGTCGAACGTGCTGCAATCGTCTCGGCTGTGGCGGCGGGTGGCCGACGAGGTCGCGAAGGAGTTCCCGGACGTCAACCTCCAGCACGCGCTGGTGGACTCGATGGCGATGCACCTGGTGACGAAGCCCGCCGCCTTCGACGTGATCGTGACCGAGAACATGTTCGGGGACATCCTGACCGCCGAGGCCTCGGTGCTGGCCGGGTCGATCGGGGTGCTGCCGTCGGCCAGCCTGGGGCCGGTGGGGCGGGGCCGGAAGCGGCCGCTCGGGCTGTACGAGCCGATCCACGGCAGCGCGCCGGACATCGCGGGGCAGGAGAAGGTAAACCCGGCCGGGACGGTGCTCTCGGCGGCGATGATGCTGCGCCTCTCGCTCGGCCTGGAGGAGGAGGCGGGCGCGGTGGAGCGGGCGGTGCGGGACGTGATCGAGGACGGGGTGCGGACGGCCGACCTGGCGCCCGCCGGGCGGGTCGCCTCGACGCGGGAGATGGGCGAGGCGATCGCCCGGCGGATCGCGCAGGGCTGACCGGCGGGGAATCGGCCGCGGCGCCGCGCCGGTTGCTCGTACTGCTCGTACCGTTCGTGCGGTGTGCGCGGGTTGGCGTGGCGCGCCCGCCCGCGGTCAGGGCTTCAGGGCTCGCCAGATTTCCGGGGCCGGGCCGTGGCTGCCACGCTCGGCGGGGATGCGCTCGGCGCGGCAGATGACCGCGAGCCGGTCGAGCGCGCGCCTGATGTCCGCCGAGGCGACGTTGCGGTCGAGGGCGTCCATCAGCGCGGTGCGGGTGAGCCCGGGTGCGCCTGCCGCGGCGAGGGCCTGCCAGATGCGCTCCTCCAGCGGGGAAAGCGCGCCGGCGATCTCGGGGATGACCCGGCGCAGGTGGGCGTGAAAGTAGTCGTGCAGGCGGATCGCCCGGTGCAGGGTGCCCTCGTCCAGCGGCACGTCGGGCTCGTTGATCCGCTCCATGACGTGCAGCACGAGCGCCAGCCGCGCCAGGTGGCGGGGGCCCTTCGCCAGCCAGCCCTGCTCGAGGCCCCCGGTGGTGCGCTGGCTCTCGGCGTTGCGCCGGAACCAGTCCGCCCAGACGGCCTTCGCCGCGGGGCTGAACGGGATGCCAATCGGGCTGGCGTCGGCCGGCCGCAGCGCGGCGAAGGCCTGCTCCGCGCCGTGGACGGTCCATGGGGCGATTTCGTCCTCGGTCCAGTCAGGCGGATCGGCCCGCGGCGCGGAGAGCAGGAAGCGGTCGGCGAAGCCGTCTCGCAGGCGGGAATCGCCGAGCAGCAGGCCGAGCCGGTCGGGCTGGACCCCGCCGCAGACGGAGACCGCCGGGTTGTCGAGGATGATCGGGTCGGCGGTCTTGCGGTCGACCTTCACCGAACCGCCGGACCAGAGGGAGAGCCAGGTCTGGCGGTCTCCCCCCTTGCGGTAGGCATCCATCGAGGCGGCCCAGCCGGCCACCTCGTCGCGGATCACCGCCAGCCCGCGGGAGCGGCGATGCATGTCGGTGACGGCTTCGAGGGTGGCGTCCGAGGTGAGGAGATGATCGAGGAACGGCTCGGGACCGGTCCCGCCCTCCTGCTTGTGCGCCGCGGCGGCCTGCTCGTAGCGATCCCGCGCCAGGCGCTGAAGGCGGTCGAGCGGGCGGCGGGCGAGGGCGAGTCCCGCGCTCTTGCCGGACCCGGGCTTGCCGACCACCACGGCCCAGATCACCGGATGCTCCACCCAGCCCTCCTTGAGGATCAGGTGCGCCCGGTTGCCGATGGCGGCGGCGACCAGCGAGAGCATCGGCACCCCGATGTAGTCCGGTGGAATGCCGAAGGCCATCGCGCCCTGGTGCACCAGCGCGCCGAAGGCATCCGGCATGATCTCGAGCGGGAAGGCGTCGCGCGGGGGCTGGCGGCGGGGAGCGGCGGCGCCGGAGGCGCTGACGTCCGCCCGTGGCTGCGGCTGATGCTCCGAAACGGGTCGCGGTGAGGGATTGTCGGCAACGATGGCCGGGGGGATCGCCGGAAGCGGCGCCAGGCCGCGGGGCGGCCGCGAACGCATCGGCGGCAGCGGGCCGACCGTCTCACCCCGCCGGAGGGCCTCCCGCCGCTGGATGAGAAGGTCGATGCGGGCGGACCAGTCCTCTGCGGGGATGGTCTCCGCGGTCGGCGACGGGTCGGCCGGGCGTGGCTGGCCGGGGACATCGGGTTCCATCATCTGCTCCTGGTGACGGGGCGAATTCCCCGTTACCCATAGGAACAGCGTTGTGCGCGGAAAACCGCCCCGGGCCAGAGTGGCGCGGCGGGGGAGGGGCCGGAGATGGCGCGGGCCGGGCGCGACGAACCCGCCCCCCGGACGGGCCGGACGAGCCGAACGAGCGGTACGAACTGAACGAGGGGAAGGGGCCGCCGGTCAGTCGCGGAAGGGGAGGACGGCGACCGTCTCGAACGGCGGGTACGGCTCATCGAGCCGCAGCGTGAGGACCTCGATGCGGCTGGCGGTGAATGCGCCGAAGGGGCGGTCCCGGAAGCGGCCGATGGTGGCCGCGAGGTGGGTCGAGGGGGCCTCCGCGGTGTAGTGGGCGATGGTGCAATGGGGCAGGTAGGCGAAGGTGCGGGCCCGCGGGATCGCGGCGAGGTCGAACAGCCGGGCCTGCAACGCGGCGAGGGCGTCCCGGTCGTGCACGTCGAGGAACACGGCGTCCTGGAAGGAGTTCGCCCCGACGAGCGCGAGGTCCACCGGGCCGCGCGCCGCGGAGACGGTCGCCGCGGACTCGATGAACTCCTCGAGCCGGGTCGGGGAGATCTCGTCCGGGCGGGCGGGGCGGTCCACCACGAAGCCGAGTTCCTGGAGGGTGATATGCAAGAAGCCGTCCGGGTGGAGGCGCACGAACGGGAAACCGGCGAGGGCCGCCCGCAGTTCGTCCAGCCCCGGTTGCAACGCCGCCGCGGGAACCCGGATCGCGGCCAGCGCGAAGACCCCCTCGCGGGAGCGCCAGTCCCCGGTGTCATGGCGGCCGTCCTCGACGTGGCCGAAGGTGCGGAACGCCTGCCAGACGCGCCGCAGCGCCTCGTCCTGGCCGTGATGCTGGTTCATGCGGGAGGGCTCGCTTTCTCCGGGGCGACGCCCCGCGAACGGCAACGGGCTACCGGCAACGGGCACCGGACCATGAGGATTCAGCCCTCGATGGCGAGGATGCGCGCCTCGATCCGGCCGCGCGGCGAGAAAAGCGTCGCCGTCTCGCCGGCGCGGCGGCCGAGCAGGGCGCGGGCCAGCGGCGAATCGCTGGAGATCACGCCATCCGCCCTCGCGTCGAGCGCCCCGGCGATGGTGTAGCGCTCCTGCTCGCCGTCGATCTCGACGGTCACGGTGGAGCCGACGCGCACCTCGGCGGGCGGACCGTCGCCGTCGCCGCCGGACTGCCGCACCGGCAGGCGCAACAACCCGCCGATCTGGTCCTCCCGGCGCATCAGCCAGCGAAGATCGTCGCGCAGGACGTTGCCCTCGGTTTCGCCGCTGAACATGTCGGCGGTTTCCGCGATCTGGCTGCCGAGTTCGGCCTTGCGGGTCCGGATGTCCGCGAGTTCGGACGCCAGCCGGGCCTGCTGCTCCGGGGGCAGGAAGCGGTCGGCGGGCTGCCCGGGCCGGTCCACCATCGCGCCACGCTCCCCCGGCGGGTCAGTTCTCGATCGCCAGCACGCGGTAGGAGGAACTGCCGCGCGGGGAGGCGACCACGGCGTCCTCGCCGACCCGCCTGCCGAGCAGGGCCTTGCCCACCGGCGACTCGTTGGAGATCAGCCCCTCGGCGGGCTTGGCCTCGAGCGCGCCGACGATGGTGTAGCGCTCCTCGTCGCCCTCGATCTCCACCACCACCGTGGAGCCGAGGCGCACCACGCCGTCGGCGGCGGCGTCGCTCTCGATGATCACGTGGTTCTTGAGCATCTGCTCCAGTTCGGTGATCTTCTTTTCTAGCATCGCCTGGTCGTGGCGGGCGGCGTCGTAGGCGGCGTTCTCCCGCAGATCGCCGTGCGACCGCGCCTCCGCCACCGCCGCGATGATCCGCGGGCGCTCGGTCTCCTTCAGGCGCTCGAGTTCCTTGACCAGCCGCTCGTACCCTTCGCGGGTGACCGGGAAGCGCTTCGGATCCATGCTTGGGTCGGTCCTTCTCGTGGCCGTCGCGGCCGGCCGATGGATAAAGAGGACCGGGGACCGCACGATGGGCGATCCCCGGCAGCCGGGTTGCGGGTAGTGTAGCGGTTCTCCGCAAAAGGGACCGCCCCCGCCCCCGCCTCAGGAGACCTCGAAGATCGCCTCGATCTCGACCGAAATCTGCCCCGGCAGGGCCACGAAGCCCACCGCCGACCGGGCATGCCGGCCGTTCTCGCCGAACACCTCGACCATCAGATCGGAGCAGCCGGTGATCACCTTCGGCTGGTCCCCGAAATCCGGCGCGGAGTTGACCATCCCGAGGATCTTCACCACCCGCGTCACCCGGTCGAGATCGTCCAGCGCATCCTTGGCGGTGGCGATGATCTGCAACCCCACCTCGCGGGCGGCGGCGTACCCCTGCTCCAGCGTCAGCGTATCGCCCACCTTGCCCCGCGGCGAGGAGTCCGCCGGCCCGGTGCCCGAGATGTAGAGCGTGTTCCCCGAGCGCACCCAGCGCACATAGGTGGCGATGGGGTGCACCGGCTCCGGCAGCACGATGCCGAGGTCCGCCAGCCGCTGTTCGATCTTCATGCCGTTCCGTTCCCTTCCGTGGCGAGCCCGCCGAACGCCGCCCGGCGCCGCGCGGGGCCCGGCTACCTCGCTCCCAGCACCGCCCGCATCCGCTCGACCGCACCCGCCAGCAACTCGTCGCCGGTCGCGAAGCTCAACCGGATGTGGCCCTCGCCCGACGCCCCGAAGGCGACGCCCGGCGTGAACGCCACATGCGCCTCGCGCAGCACCAGGTCGGCCAGGTCGGTCGAGCACATCCCCGTGCCCCGGATGTCGGCGAAGGCGTAGAACGCCCCCTCGGCCGGCGCGCAGGTGATCCCCCGGATGGAGGACAGCCCCGCCGAGAACGCCCGCCGCCGGCGGTCCCACGCCGCCACCATCTCGGCGATGAACTCCTGCGGCCCGGTCAGCGCGACGACGCCCGCCGCCTGCACGAAGGAGGTGGCGCAGGTCGCGGAATGGCTGTGCACCTTCTCGACCTGGGCGATGTAGGGCTTCGGGCCGGCCACGTAGCCGAGCCGCCAGCCGGTCATCGCGTAGGCCTTCGACATCCCGTTGAACACCAGCGTGCGCTCGGCCATGCCCGGCAGCGTGGCGATGCTGGTGTGCCGGTTGCCGTCGTAGAGGATCTTCTCGTACATCTCGTCCGAGAACACCAGCAGATCGCGCTCGATCGCGAAATCGGCGAGCGCCCGCAGTTCGTCCGGCTCCAGCACCCGCCCGGTCGGGTTGTTCGGCGAGCAGACGATGATCACCCGGCTGGCCGGCGTCCAGGCCGCCTCCAGCGCCGCCAGCGTGATCCGGAACCGGTCGTCCGGGTCCAGCGCCACCGGCACCGGGCGGCCGCCGGCCAGTTCCACCATCGGCACGTAGGAGACCCAGGCGGGCTCGGGGATCAGCACGTCCACCCCCGGCTCGACCAGCGCCAGCGTCGCCTCGAACAGCGACTGCTTGCCGCCCGGGGTGACGACCACGCCGCCCATCGGGTCGACCTCGATGCCGTTGTCGTCCTGCAGTTTCCGCGCGATGGCCTTGCGCAGCGCCGGGATGCCGGGGGAGGCCACATAGTGGGTGTCGCCCGCGTTCATCGCGTCGATGGCCGCCTGCCGGATGTGCGCCGGGGTGATGAAGTCCGGGTCGCCGCCGCCGAGGTCGATGACGTCGATCCCCTGCGCCTTCAACTGGCGCGCCTTGTCGGAGACCGCGAGGGTGGGCGAGGGGGCGAGGTTGCGCACGCGCGCGGCCGTGAAGTCGGCGGGCGAGCGCCGGGCGGAAGCGGACACACGGACCTCCACGTGGGTGTAGCAGGCGAAACATGGGGCGGCTCGGCCGCCGGTCGCGGCGGGGAAAAACTCCCGCCACAACGCGGAGATTCTAGCACGGGCGCGCCCGGTGGCCCGATCCGCCGGTTTTAGCACTCTACCTTGCAGAGTGCTAAAACCCGTGCTATACTCCGTGCCGGATTTGAGAGCGCCGCGCCCGCCGGGGGAGCGGCGGACGGATTCGGAATCGGTCACTCCAGGAGGAATGCGAGGAATGGCGACGGCGACCAAGAGTTCCCTGAAGCCGCTCGGCGACCGCGTCGTGGTTAAGCCGGCCGGCCGCGAGGAGACCACCAAGTCGGGCATCGTGCTGCCGGACACCGCCAAGG
>JBJTKE010000571.1:0-4283 GCA_046096285.1 Chloroflexota bacterium | reverse complement strand
GGCCGTCTCCCTCGCCTGGGCCCCCGAGGACGCCCGCTTCGTCCCCGCCTCCACGAGGTAGGTCATGGTGGCCCCGGAGAACTCCTCGCCGATCAGGGTGCCGGCGATGCGGTCGCCGCCGTCGCCGGGGCTGGCGAAGCGCAGGCGGTCGGTGCGGACGCAGAGCGCGCCCTCGGCGCCGGGAGCGGCGCCCTGGGCGTCGAGGCCGAAGACGCCGAGGGCGGTTTCGATCGTGCCGCGGCCGGTGGCCGGGTCGACGGCGGCGAGGCGGCCGGGAACGAGGTTGCTGTTGCCCATGAATCGCGCCACGAAGCGGGTGCGGGGGTGGCGGAAGACGTCGTGCGGGCGGCCTTCCTGGATCACCCGGCCGTGGCCGATGACGACCATGCGGTCCGCCATCGCCATGGCCTCGGCCTGGTTGCCGGTGACGTGCACGAAGGTGATGCCCAGCGAGCGCTGCAGGCCCTTGAGTTCGGACTGCATGCGGACCCGGAGGTTGGCGTCGAGCGCGCCGAGGGGCTCGTCGAGCAGCAGCACGTCGGGCTGCACCACCAGCGCGCGGGCGAGCGCCACACGCTGCCGCTGGCCGCCGGAAAGCTGGTCCACGCGGCGGCCGCCGAGCCCGGCGAGGCCGACCACGTCGAGCATCTCGCCGGCCTTGCGGGCGCGCTCCGGCTTCGGCAGGTTCCGCATTTCCAGCCCGAACTCCACGTTCTGCTGGACGGTCATGTTGCGGAAGAGGGCGAAGTTCTGCACCACGATGGCCGTGTTGCGGAGGTAGGCGGGAACGCCGTTCATGGAGCGGCCGAAGATCTCGACCGATCCGGTGTCCGGTGGTTCGAACCCGGCGATGATCCGGAGCAGCGTGGTCTTGCCGCACCCCGAGGGGCCGACGATGGAGACGAACTCGCCGGGGGCGACGGCGAGCGAGACGTCGCGCAGGACCGCCGCGCCGTCGTAGGCGCGGGAGATGCCGTCGAGGCGGACGGCGGGGGATTGGGTCTGGGTGTGGGCCGCGGCGGGCGGCGGGGCCATCGTACCGGTCATGTGGTAGTCCGTTCGGTTGCGCGCGCCGGACCCGGCCGGGGGCGGCGGGCCTCGGGCGTCATCCTGCCAGCACCAGCGATTCCGCGGAAGGCCAGCGGAGGCGGACCCGCTCGTTGAGGGTCGGCACATGGCCGTGGCCGGACATGGTTTCGTGCTGCTCGATCCGGAAGATGCGGTCGGGCGCCACCTGCACGCTGAAGGTGACCACCGAGCCAACGAGTTCCTCGCCGATCAGCGTGCCCTCGATGGCGCTGTCGTAGCGGTCGCCGAGGGAAGGGTGGTCGAAGCGCATGCGGTCGGCGCGGACGACGAGACTGGCGGGACCGCCGGGCGCGCCGGGGGCGACGGGGAAGCGGCCGAGGGGCCCGTCGAGCACCGCGCCGCCGACCGTGCCGTCGATCAGGTTGTTGTTGCCGATGAACTGGGCGGTGAAGCGGGTGGCGGGGCGGGTGAAGATCTCGGCGGGGCGGCCGATCTGCTCGATCCGGCCGTTGTTCATGACCACGATGGTGTCGGCCATCGCCATCGCCTCGCTCTGGGCGTGGGTGACGAAGATGAAGGTGATCCCGAGCTGTTTCTGGATACGTTTGAGTTCGGACTGCATCCGGGCGCGCAGGTTGGCGTCGAGCGCGCCGAGGGGCTCGTCGAGGAGCAGCACGTCGGGCTCGACGACGACGGAGCGGGCGACCGCGACCCGCTGCCGCTGCCCGCCGGAGAGCTGATCGACCTTGCGGGCGGCGACGTCGTCGAGGCCCATCAGTTCGAGGATGCGGCCCACCTTCTGCTTGCGCGTGGCCTTGTCGTCGCCGCGCAGCTTGAGGCCGTAACCCACGTTCTCCGCGACGTTCATGTGCGGAAAGAGGGCGTAGGACTGGAAGACCATGCCGGTGCTGCGGCGCTCGGGGGGAACCCCGTTGACGCGTTGCCCCGCGATCAGGATGTCGCCGCGGGTCGGCTCCTCGAAGCCGCCGATCATCTTGAGGGTGGTGGTCTTGCCGCAGCCCGAGGGGCCGAGGAAGGCGACGAACTCGCCCTTGGCGACGGAAAGGGAGAAGTCGTCGACGGCGACCGTGCCGTCGCCGAACACCTTGGCGACGCGGTCGAGCACGACGTCCGGGGCGCCCTGGGTCACCTGGGTCATGGGAGAGCCGCCTTGGGGTGGTGCGCCGGGACCGGGGGTGCGCCCCCCGGCCCCGGCGCGAACGGTGATGAACGAGCGGAACCCGACTAGGCGTTGAGGAACTCGTCCCAGCGCTCGATCAGGTAGTCGTAGTTGTCCGGCCACTGGTGCCAGACGCCGATGGCGGCCGAGCGCTCGGCGAGCGAGCCGCCGTCGCGGAGGTCGCCCTCCTTGATGCCGCGGTCCTCGGCGCCGACCCACGGCTTGCCCTCGTACCAGAAGCCGTACTTCTCGGCGGGCATGGCGTCCTGGATGGTGGTCACCGGGGAGTAGTAGCCCTGCTCCGAGACGGTGATGGCCGGCGGGCCGGAGAGCCAGTAGTTGGCGTAGGCCACGGCGGCGTCGTAGTTCGGGGACTCCTGGATGGCGCAGATGCCGATGGCCCAGGCGCGGTAGCCCTCGACCGGCACGGCGTACTTGCAGTCGACGCCCTGCGCCTTGACGGCCATGACCGCCGGCTGCCAGGCGTCGGCGACGATGACCTCCTTGGAGGCCATCAGGTTGACGAGTTCGCCGAAGTCGCCCCAGAGGGAGCGGAACTGGCCGCCCTGCTTCTTCTCGATGACCCACTTGATGGCCTCGTCGACCTCGGCGTCGGAGAGGTTGCCGGGGTTCTTCACCTCGCTGAGGCCGAGGGTGTTCACCGCCCTCGCGATCTGCTGCATGGAGATGAGCGGGTCGACGTTGAGCGCGGCCTTGCCCTTGAACTTGTCATCGAAGATGGAGGTCCAGGTGTTGGCGGCCTCGTCCTCGACGAACTCCGGCAGGTAGCCCACCGAGTCGAAGTTGAAGACGGTCGGCACCATCAGCAGGTTGGTCCGGGTGTCGTCCTCGTAGATCTGCCGGGAGATGTCCGTCCGGCCCTCGCCGAAGCGCTCCGGGTCCGGGGTGTTGAACAGTTCGCGGGCGTACTGCCAGTTCTCGATCGAGGCCGCCGGGATCGGCTTCACCGCGCCGGCGTCCACCACCTGCGGCACGCGCTCGCCGATGATCTCGTAGACGTCGAACTCCTTGCCCTTGCCGGTGATCACCTTCGGGGTGGCGTCCGGGTAGATGGCCGCGGTGCCGGTCGTGCTCTTGACGCCGCTCTTGGCCTTGAAGTCCTCCAGGATGCGGTCCTGGACCGTCACCGAGAGACCGATGGTGCGCAGTTCCTGCTGGCTGAGGTCCGCCTGCGCGCCGACCGTCGTCGGCCGGAAGCGGCCGTCGATCCGGCCGACCGCCATGCCCGCCCCGGCGACCTGCATCAGGCGCCGCCGGGAGAGGTGGGAGAACCGGTGAGAACGCATCGTCGTCTTCTCCTTGCGTCCGCGTTCGAACGTTCCGCGCGGACCGATCCGCGCCATGCCGCACGTTGCCGTGCTCCCGTCCGGCCGGGGAACCTCCCCGCCCGCTCCGGTGCGTTGTTGGGTCCCGCCCCCGGTCCCGGGCCGTGCGCCTCGCCCTGCGGCCTACGTGCCGAGGGAGGCGAACACCGGCGACAGATCCCCGAGGGTGATGCCGCCGTCGGCCAGGATCGTCTGGCCCGTCACGTAGCGCGCGTCATCCGACGCCAGGAAGAGGATCACCGCCGCGATGTCCTCCGGTTGGCCGACCCGTCGCAGCGGGATGTAGGGCTCGCAGAGTTTGAGGCCCTCGGGCCCGACCGAGTGCTCGCGGGAAAGCGCCTGCGCCGTCCAGATGAAGCCGGGGGCGACCGCGTTGACGCAAATCCCCTTCGGCCCGAACTCCATCGCCAGGCCGCGGGTCAGGCCCTCGATCGCCGCCTTCGAGGCGTTGTAGTGGACGTGCTCGTTCCAGCCCCACCAGCCGCCCATCAGCGAGGAGAGGTTGACGATGCGCCCGCCGCCGCGCGCGGCCATGCCGGGAATCACCGCCATGCAGCCGTTGATCGTGCCGCCGAGGTTGACGTCGATGGTGCGCCGCCATTCCGCCTCGGTGAGGCGGGTGAAGGCCTGCTTCTTCGCGATCCCGGCGTTGTTCACCAGCACGTCGACCGGCCCGAGGCTGGCCTCGGCGGCGGCCACGGCGGCGCGAACCGCGGCCTCGTCGGCCA
>JBJTKE010000570.1:0-5173 GCA_046096285.1 Chloroflexota bacterium | reverse complement strand
TACCTGGCCGGCGAGGATGGCGAACCGGATCTGCTCGGGGTGCTGGCCGAGATCAACGGCAGGCAGGTTGCCGACGGCTCCCACGTTGCCGGATTTACCGAACTTCGCGCCGACGGCAGCACCGAGTGCGGCTGCTGGATCTATTCCGGGATCATGCCCGCGCCGGACCGCAACCGCGCCGCCGAGCGTTCGCCGGGAGGACCTGCCGATGCCGGCTGGGGCTTCGCCTGGCCGGCCAATCGGCGCATCCTCTACAACCGCGCATCGGCCCGGCCTGACGGCAGCCCGTGGTCGGAGCGCAAGGCCTGGGTCTGGTGGGACGCGGACGCGGGCCGCTGGACCGGCCACGACGTTCCTGATTTCCCTGCCGCGAAGCCGCCGGGCTACCAGCCGCCACCGGGCGCGGAGGGCATCGACGCCCATCCCGGCGATGCCCCGTTCATGATGCTCTCCGATGGCCGCGCCCAATTGTTCGCCACCACGCTGAAGGACGGCCCGCTTCCCACCCACTACGAGCCGTGGGAGTCTCCGGTCGGCAGCGCGCTGCACCCGGACCGCCCCCGGAACCCGGCGGCGCGGCCCCTGCCGCATGCCGGGAACCTCTACCAGGCCCCGGAGGACCCCCGCTACCCCCACGTCCTCACCACCTACCGGCTCACCGAGCACCACACCGCCGGCGGCATGTCCCGCTACGTTCCGTGGCTGGCCGAGTTGCAGCCGGAGGGGTTCGCGGAACTCGACCCCGGGTTGGCAGCCGCCCACGGCATCGCCAACGGCGACCGGGTGCGCATCTCCACCGCGCGCGGCTCGATCGTCACCCGCGCGTTGGTCACCGGCAGGCTCGCGCCGCTGCGGATCGGCGGCCGCGCCGTCCACCTCGTCGGCATTCCGTGGCACTATGGGCAGGGCGGCATCGCGACGGGCGCCGTCGCCAACGATCTCAGCGCGCTGGTGGAAGACCCGAACTCGCTCATTCACGAGGCCAAGTCTTTCGCTTGCGCGGTGGAGCGCGCCGAACCCGATGGCTGACCTGCCGCCGATCGATCCAGCCACCGGGCGCCGGCCCGGCGCCGTCGGGTTCCTGACCGACGCCAGCCTGTGCATCGGCTGCAAGGCGTGCGAGGTCGCCTGCAAGCAGTGGAACGACCTCCCCGCCGACGGCCCGTTCGAGTTGACCGGCCGCGGCTACGACAACACCGGCGATCTCGGCGCCACGACCTGGCGCCATGTCGCCTTCGTCGAGCGCGACGACGGCGCGGGCGGCCCGGTCACCGCCTGGCTGATGCTCAGCGATGTCTGCAAGCACTGCATCCACGCGGGCTGCATGGAAGCCTGCCCGACCGGCGCCATCATCCGCACCGAGTTCGACACCGTGTTCATTCAGCCTGATGTCTGCAACGGCTGCGGCTACTGCGTGCCCGCCTGTCCCTTCGGCGTTCCGCAGATCGGCCACGACGACGGGCTCTCCCGCAAGTGCACCTTCTGTTACGACCGCCTGCGCGCCGGAGACGAGCCTGCCTGCGCCAAGTCCTGCCCCACCGACTCGATCCGCTTCGGGCCAGCCGACGACATGCTCCGGCTCGGCCGGGAACGGGTGGACACGCTGCGCGCCCGGGGCGTGGACGCGGCCCTCTACGGCGACGGCGAACTCGGGGGTTCCGGCGGCATCGCCGGCCTGAACTCCGTCTTCGTGATTACGGACCGGCCTGAAACCTTCCATCTGCCTGCCGCGCCGGCGTTGCCGTCACGCAACCTGCGGCCGGCGCTGGCCGGGGCGGCCGCCACCGCCGCGCTGCTGCTGCTCGCCGTCGCGGGCGCCGCCAGGCGCGAGCCATGACCGGCGAGTCTCCAGGCCAGCGCCAGCGCAGTCGCGGGCAGCCGGGCGACCGGGACCGGCGGCCGACTCCCCCTCCACCCGTGCCCGTTATCCACGGCGCGCACTGGAAGTGGCTGGTCATCGTCTACTTTTTTCTCGGCGGCATTTCCGGGGCGGCAGCGGCCATCGGCGGGATCGAGCGCTATGCCCGCCCGCGCGGTCCGCGCCGGATCGCGCGGGCAGCCCGGCATGTCGCGCTGCTGGCGTTCCGGCCGTGCCCGATCCTGCTGGTGCTGGATCTCGGCCGTCCGTCGCGGTTCCTGAACATGTTGCGCGTGCTCAAGCTCCGCTCGCCCATGTCCTTTGGCTCGTGGGCGCTGGTGCTGTTCGGCGGCGTCGCCGTGGCCGCCTCGGCGCGGCAGGCGGCGGAAGATGGGTTGCTGCCGGGAGGTCCCGTCCGCCAGGCCGCCCTCATCCCTCCCGAGGCGGCGCTCGACGCGGCCGCGGTGGTCACCGGAACGGCCGTGGCCGGGTATACCGGCGTGCTCCTGGCGACGACCGCGGTTCCGCTGTGGGCGAAACGACCCGGCCTGCTCGGGAGCCTGTTCGTCACGTCGGCCTTCGCGACCGGCGCCGCGGCCGTTGCCCTGGCCGACCCCGGGCGGCATGAGGTCAGCCGGTTCAAGCAGGCCGCCTCGCTCGCCGAGGCGGCCGCGCTGTTCGCCTGGCTGAACCGCCTCGGCCCCGCCGGAAAGCCGCTGGCGGGCGGCGCGCTGGGCGCGATCGTGCGGCACGGCGTGGCGGGCGCGGGCGTGGCCCTGCCGCTGGCGCTCAACGCGATGGGCCACGCCCGCTCCGGCCGGATGGCGCGTGCGCTCACCGTCGCTTCCTCGCTGCTGCCCCGCGCGGGCGGCTACGCGCTGCGCTATGCGCTCGTCGTCGGCGGGCGGGCATCCGCCGACGACCCGGAAGCCACGTTCGCCTTCACCCGCTCCCTGCGGGACGGCGCGCCATGACCGGCCCGGCGCGTGAGCGCCGTCAGCGAATCTGCTGCGCCAGCCACCCGGGGACCTCGGCGACCGGCATCCGCTCCTGGCTCATGTCGTCCCGGTGGCGGACCGTCACGGCGTGGTCGTCAAGCGATTCGTAGTCGAAGGTGAAGCAGAACGGGGTGCCGATCTCGTCCTGCCGGCGGTAGCGCTTGCCGATGTTGCCGGTCTCGTCGTAGTCGATCAGGGCGCCGGTCTCGGCCTCGATGGCCTCGAACAGCCGGCGCGCCGGTTCCGCCAGTTCAGGCTTCTTCATCAGCGGCAGCACCGCCGCCTTGCAGGGCGCGATCCGCGGGTGCAACCGGAGCACGACGCGGGTGTCGGGCTTGCCGTTGACGTCGAGCGTTTCCTCCTCGTCGTAGGCGTCGATCAGCAACACGAGGCAGGTGCGATCCACGCCAAAGGTCGGCTCGATGACATAGGGAACGTACTTCCGGTTCTCGGCCTGGTCGAAGTACTGCAGGTCGTCGCCGGAGACTTCCTGGTGCCGGGAAAGATCGAAATCGGTCCGGTTGGCCAGACCGTACAGCTCTTTCCAGCCCATCGAGCCGGGGAACTGGTACTCGAAGTCCACCGTGCGGCTCGAGTAGTGGGAGAGTTCCTCCTGCTCGTGCTCGCGGACCCGCAGGTGCTGGTCGCGGACGCCGATCAGCCGGAGCCAGCCGCGCATCGCGCTCAGCCACTCCTCGAACGCCCCGGCGGCCTCGTCCGGCTTGACGAAGTATTCGATTTCCATCTGCTCGAACTCGAGCTGGCGGAAGATGAAGTTGCCGGGGGTGATTTCGTTGCGGAACGCCTTCCCGATCTGGGCGATGCCGAACGGCACCTTCACCCTGCCGGTGGCCAGCACGTTCTTGTACTGCACGAACATGGCCTGCGCCGTCTCCGGGCGCAGGTAGACGACGGTGCCCGTCTCGGAGACCGGGCCAATCGTGGTGCTGAACATCATGTTGAACTGGCGGGCCTCGGTCAGCGTCGCGTTGCCGCAATTCGGGCACTTCACGCCCGCCTCGCGGATGATCTCTGACATCTGCGCCGGGGTCTTGCCCTCGACGGCGAGGCCGAGCCGGTCTTCTATCAGGTGGTCGGCGCGGAACCGCGCCTTGCAAGTCCTGCAGTCCACCAGCGGGTCGTTGAAGTTCTGGACATGGCCGGAGGCCTCCCACACCCGCGGGTGCATCAGGATGCTGGCGTCGAGGCCGACCACGTCGCGCCGCCGGTGGACGAAGGTGCTCCACCACAGGTTCTTCACGTTGCGCTTCAGTTCGGCCCCGAGCGGGCCGTAATCCCAGGTGTTGGCGAGCCCGCCGTAGATGTCCGAACCCGGGAAAATGATCCCGCGCCGCTTGCAGAGCGAGGCGATCTTGTCCATCGTGGCGGCTCGCGTGGTGTCGGTCATGGCGCCTGCTGTTCCCTTCCCGTCGTTCCGGTCCGCCCCCGCGGCAGCCGGTCATCGCCGCTGGCCGGCTCCGCCAGTCGGCGGTAGACCTGCGTCGTCGAGATGCTCACGTGCCCGAGCAACTGCTGGACTTCGCGCAATTCGGTTCCCTGCCGCAGGGCATGGGTGGCGAAGGTGTGCCGCAACGTGTGCGGCGTGACGTCGCCGATCTCCGCCTGCTCCGCATAGGCCTTGAGGATCAGCCAGAACCCCTGGCGGGTCAGTCGCCTGCCGCGGTGGTTCAGGAAGAGCGCCTGCTCCTGTCCGCAATCGCCGAGCCGCGGCCGCCCTCCGGACAGATACCGCCCCAGGGCGGAGAGCGCGCTCTCCCGCAGGGGAACCACCCGCTCGCGGGCGGTCCGGCCCGCGCAGCGCAGGCAGCACTGGGGGGCGATCACATCGTCGCAGTCGAGTGCGACCAGTTCGCTGACCCGCATGCCGGTGGCGTACAGCGTCTCCAGCATCGCCCGGTCCCGGATCGCTTCCGGCCGATCCGGTTCCCCCCGCTCGCCCGGTTGCGAAAGCAGCCGGGTCACGTCGTCCGGGCTGATGGACCTTGGGGTGTACTTGTCCACCTTCGGGGCGGCGATCAGCGATCCGGGATCGCCGCCGGAGCGCCCTTCGGACACGAGGTACTGGACGAAGGACTTGATCGCCGCCGCCTTGCGTGACACCGATGACGAGGCATAGCGCCGCTCCCGCAGGTGGTCGAGATACCAGGCGAGATGGGATTCCGAGAGTTCCGACCAGTCGCCGATCCCGCGCCCGGGATCGCGGGCGGCGCTCGCGGATGCCGCCTGGCCGACGAGAAGCCGGGTGACCTGGGGCCGGTCGTGGCGGTCGGCGACAGTGGTGGTGTCCGAGCTCCCG
>JBJTKE010000569.1:0-1565 GCA_046096285.1 Chloroflexota bacterium | reverse complement strand
GAACAGGGCGTGGCTGGTCTTGGTGGCAAGGCCGGACTGGCCGGTCCAGTTGGCATGGCCCGCCTCGGGACCGAGGAGGTAGTCGGAGTCGAGCCAGATGGGAGCGCGCTGGAAGACGGGATTGCCCTTCGCGTCGAGGCGGACCTCGCCGGAGTCGTGGCGCTCGGCGTTGCCGGTGGTGTGCAGGAGGGCGGGAATGCGGATGCGGAAGGCGCCCGCGTTGAGGGCGTAGTCGATGGCCGCCGGGGTGGCGAACCAGACGGGACCGGCGACGGCGGGGCGGTGGGCGTCGACGTCGTCGCGAAGGTGCTTCGTGCGGAGGACCTTGACGGTGAAGACGAGCATTTCGGGGCGGGCTGTCGCCTGCAAGTCGGTGAGGCTGTCCAACGCCATGCGGTCGAAGTAGTCGTCGAGGAAGCTCTGGATGTCGGAGAAGCGGCGGGACTCGTCGACCACGCCGATGACCGCGGCCTCCTCGGAAAAGGCGACCACGATGTGGCCGACGTCGAGGCTGAGGGCGTTCGCGTCGGCCCAGAAGGCGAAAGCGTGATTGCCCGCTGGTTCGCGCTCGCTGCCGACGACGCGGCCAATGACGCCGTGCCGGGCGTCGATGAGGTCGCCGAACGCCTCGGCAAGGCGGGGGTCGAGGCCGAGACCGGCGGCGGGGTCGTCGTCCGGGGCCGTCCCGGAATCGAGGCCGAAGAAGGAATCCAGCATGGTGACCTCCCGTTCTACCGGCCAGCCCATCCGTTGGTCTCGCCGTCGATCATGCGCTTGAGGGCCCGCTCGAGTTGATGCACCGGGTAGAGCAGCGTGGCCCAGCGCCCATCGCCGGTGGCGCGCGGGGTGCGCTCGGCGAGCAGCCACGAGGAGATGGCGTCGATCTGGTCGGTGTCGCGGACGTCGCCGTGCGCCTCGACGCGGACGAGGGCGTGGCGGGCGTCCTGGCCGGCGGCATCCCACAGTCTCATGTACCAGAGGGTGCGGCGGCGTGGCTCGGGGCCGGCGCGGAAACGGTCGGCGGGGTGGAAGGCGGTGGTGCGGCTGCCCGCGGGAAGGTCCATGAGGGCGGCGGCGTCCTGGGCGGACAGGTAGGTGCTGGAGAACTGCTTGACGAGGCCGAGAGCGCCGCGGACGGGGTCGTGCAGGCGGCCGTCGACGAGAATCCAGGCGCCGGTGTCGCGGTGGACGCCCCCGGTCCAGAAGGCGGCGAGGGCCCGGCGCTCCTCGCGCTCGCGGGCGCGCAGGCCCGCCTCATAGAGCCGGGACATGAGCCAGGTGTAGTCGAGGCCGGCGGCGAGGGCGGGTCCGGCGTCGTCCTCGAGGGGATCGATGACCTCGAAGCCGCGGCCGCGGACGATCGTCTCGAATGCCTCGAGTTCGGGGTTGCCGGGAACGCGGGGAATGATCCAGCTGTGCTTGAGGCGCAGGCTGCCGCGCACGAGGGAGCATGCGCCGCCGGGCGGGCGCTCGACGATGCCGACCGCGCTGACGGTGACGGCAGCGGGCACGCCCCCGATGCGGTGGAGCGGCAGGGTGCGCTGCGCGCCGTCGACGAAGTAGCG
>JBJTKE010000568.1:0-3155 GCA_046096285.1 Chloroflexota bacterium | reverse complement strand
GGACAGAGGCGCATCTTCGGACGGGTTTGGACCTCCGTGCCGGGCTGGCCACGTGCTCCCTCTCCATCCCCCTCATGACCGGACCGTACTGGCTATCTGCCCTCACCCCAACCCCGCTCCCTGTGCGAGGGAGCGGGGTTTTTCGTCGTGGCAGGGGCGGATGGCGGCGGGTCCGGGCAGGGCGGGCGCGGCCTGTCGCCGGGGGAGACCGCCAGTGCTGGAACGGTCCGGGTATCAGGTTCAGACCCTGCTCCCTGAGCGAGGAAACGGGGCGTTTCGGCCGGTTTGGGGTGAACGGTGGTGGCTGCGGGTATCTGCCCTTGCCCCCAACCCCTTTCGCTGTGGCTTGTTGTCGCGCTGGTCGATCGACCGGGGGATTCCGCGCCGAAATCCCGGCGTTGCTGGTGGATTCCGCCAGCCGTGCGGACTATGCTCCCCCTGCTGGTCCTCCGGGCGCCGGACGGCGGAGGGTGGGCTTGCGCGCCGGTCCTGTGGGTCGGCTGGCTGTTCCGATGTCAGCGAAAGGACGCGACTCGCGATGCGACGACGCACGTTCATCTCCGCCCTGTCCGCGATGGCGCCGGGGGCGCTGGCGGCGGGCGCCGGGGCCGCGGCGGCGGGCCGGGCGCTGGCCGGGCCGCGGGCGGTGGATTCCACGGCGGTGGCCGGGGCGACCGGGCCGTATGGCGGGGATGCCGCGCTGTGGGCGGCGGCGGCGGCCGGGTGGGACGACGGGCTGGCGCACCCGATCCCGTACACCCCGAAGCCGGGGGCGGGGCTGGATCGCGGGCTGGTGCTGAGCGGCGGCGGCATGTACATGCTGAGCTTCCACGCGGGGTATCTCGGGGAGTTGCAGGCGCAGGGCATCGATCTGACCACGGCGGACATCGTGGTCGGGACCTCGGTCGGGGCGACGATCGGGGCGATGCTGCTGTCCGGGCAGTTTGCGGCCATGACGCAGGAACTCGACGCGCTCGGGGAGTTCCCGTGGATTTTCGCGAAGCTGATCCCGAACGCGCACCCGAACCCGAGCCAGATCCGGGGCAAGGAGGCGGCGGTGAACGCGAACGCCTACACGCCCGCCATGGTGCAGTCCATCGGGCGAGCGGCGCTGGCGGCGAACAATCCCTCGGGACCGGAGCAGTACCACCGGGTGATCGGGGAGATGCTCGGGATCACGGAGTGGCCGTCGCCGAAGCTGCATTTCACCACCAACGACTGCTTCACCGGGGAGCGGCTGGTGATGAACTCGGCGAGCGGGGTCCCGCTGGATGTGGCCTGCGCGGCGAGCGGATCGCTGCCGGGGCAGATGGGGCCGACGTGGGTGAAGAATCGCGCCTGCATGGACGGGGCGATGAGTTGCACGAATACCCATGCGGACGTGGTGGCCGGGGTGAAGCGGGCGCTGATCATCTCGCTGACGGACGGCGGGCCGGAGGCGGTGAAGGCGCACCTGACGAACATCGGCATCCCGAACTCGCTGGAGCAGGAGATCGCGTATCTCGAGGCGGGCGGGACGAAGACGATGCTGGTGGTGGCGGGGCTGCTCCCGGGCGAGACCGAGATCACCAGCAACCTCGATCCGGCGTACATCCTGCCGGTGATGGCCTACGGGAAGCAGCGCGCAACCGAGGATGCGGACAGGATCAAGGCGTTCTGGGCATAGCCGCCGGCACGCAATTCTGTTCGTGTGGGCGATGCCGCATACTTGCCTTGATCGGAGATCAGGCGGTACCGCATTGCCGGGCCGACTGGCGTGCCGGCGTGAATGCGCCGGACCGGGAGAGGGCGCGGCGGCGGACGGCCGCCGGGCCAAGGGTCATCGATTGAGAGGAAGCACACCACGATGCGACGACGAACCTTCATTTCCGCGATGTCCACGGGCGCGATTGCGGCGGGGGCCGGGGTCATGGGACCGGGTCGGGCCTTGGCCGCGCCGCGGGCCGAGGAGCAGACGCCGGCGGCCGGGGAGACCGGGCCATTCGGCGGCGACCCGAAGCTGTGGGCGGCGGCGGCGGCCGGGTGGGACGACGGGCTGGCCCACCCGATCCCGTACACGCCGAAGCCGGGGGAGGGGCTGGAGCGCGGGCTGGTGCTGAGCGGCGGCGGCGCGTACATGCTGAGCTTCTACGCGGGGTAGTTCTGGGTGCTTCTGGGGGCGGGGGTGGACCTGTCGACGGCGGACATCGCGGTGGGCACCTCGGCGGGGTCGCTGATGGGAGCGCTGCTGTTTTCCGGGCAACTGGCGAACCTGACGCAGGAGGTCGAAGCGCTCGGGGACTTCCCGTGGATCTTCGCGAAGCTGATCCCGAACGCGAACCCGAACCCGAGCCAGGACCGGGGCAAGGCGGCGGCGGTGGCGGCCAATGCCTACACGCCGGAGGTGGTGCAGTCGCTGGGGCGGGCGGCGATGGGGGCGAACAACGGCGCGGGGCCGGACCAGTTCTACCGGGTGGTGGAGGACATCATCGGGATCACCGACTGGCCGTCGCCGAAGCTGCACACGAGCTGCAACGACTGCTTCACGGGGGAGCGGCTGGTGGTGTCGTCGGAGGACGGGATTCCGATCAACGTGGCGTGCGCGGCGAGCGCCTCGCTGCCCGGGCAACTGGGGCCGACGTGGGTGAAGAACCGCTTCTGCATGGACGGGGCGATGAGTTGCACCAATACGCACGCCGACGTGGTGGGCGGGGTGAAGCGGGCGCTGATCTTCTCGCTGACGGACGGCGGGCCGGATGCGGTGAAGGCGCACCTGACGAACATCGGCATCCCGAACTCGCTGAAGCAGGAGATCGAGTACCTGGAGGCGGGAGGGACGAAGACGCTGCTGGTGGTGGCCGGCCTGCTGCCGGGCATGACGACGATGACGAGCAACATGGACCCGAAGTACATCTCGCCGGCGATGGCCTACGGGAAGCAGCGGGCGACCGAGGATCTCGAGCAGGTCAAGGCGTTCTGGGCGTAGCGGCGGCGCGGTTGCCGCGTTTCCAGCCCGTCGTTGGTTCCGGCGGGGAGTCCCCTCACCCCAACCCCTCCCCCGCTGCGGCGGGAGAGGGGTTTTTCGTGGGGATCGGGGGGAGCAGCAGCCCTCACCCCAACCCCACGCCCTGTGCGAGGGAGGGGGCTTGCCGTGCGCCGGGATGATGCCGGGGGGT
>JBJTKE010000567.1:0-17503 GCA_046096285.1 Chloroflexota bacterium | reverse complement strand
CGATGAAATCCTGGAACCACTTGCCGAAGACGCCGGAGACGAGGTTGAGCACCTTGTCGCCCGGCGAGATCAGGCTGGCGGCGGCGGCCTCGAGTCCGAGGATGGCCTCGCCCTGCATGATGACGGTGTCGTAGCTGGTGCGAAAGACCTGCTTCAGCAGGTCGTTGACCCGCGCGAAGGTCTCGATGACCGCCGGGTCGTAGTGGTAGAGGACCGGGCGCGACTGGTCCCTGAGGGTCCGCGCCGTGACCTCCACCGGGCCGGCCGCGAGATTGAGCCGGGGCCAGTTCGTCGCCATGCGAGGGTCCTTTCGGCTGGGTGGATCGGGCGGGCGGTTCCCGCCGCCGGGCCCCGGTTGTGGGGCCGGGGCCGGCGGCGGGAGACCGGTTGCCGGCCGGTTACTGCGGGAAGAGTTCCGCGACCTTGGCCTTCATCGCCTCGGCGTCGCCGATGGCGGAGACGGTGATCTTGCCGTCGACGATCTCCTTCTCGGCCGCGGCGACCGCGTCCTTGATCTCCTGCGGGACGGCCTCCGGCAGGTCGAGCAGGCGGACGCCGCCGTTCTTGACGTCCATGACGTACTCGCCGCCGAACTTGCCGGCCTTGAGGTCGTCCACCATCTGCTGGTAGATGCCGCTGTAGTCGAAGAGCACCGAGGAGGCCAGGGCGTCGCCGTGCTCCTCGCGCTTGTCGCCGATGACGTCGATGAACCAGACCTTGTTCGCGCCCTCCTTGGCGTTGTGCTCCTCGATGGCCTGGAGCATGCCGAAGGAGGCGCCGTCGCCCATGCCGAAGATGATGTCGGCGTTGGCGGCGATCTGCTGCTCGGTCACCCGCTTGGCGCCGGCGGCGTCGTCGTAGGCGGCCTCGCCGATCACGGAGTAGAGCATCTTGGCGTCGGGCCGGGTGGCCTTCACGCCCTCGGCGAAGCCGACGGTCATGAAGTTCCAGGTCGGGGGCTCGCCGGAGACGACCACGCCGACGGTGCCGGTGGTGGAGGCCTTGGCGGCCAGCACGCCGGCGAGGTAGGCGACTTCCTGGGCCTGGGTCTCGATGTCGCTGACCAGGCCTTCCTTGATCGCGGCCGGGTTCTCGATCACCGCGACCGGGATGCCGGACTCGGCGGCGAACTCGGGGCAGACCGTCTGGTAGCCCGAGGCGTGGCAGATGATCAGGTTGGCGCCGCCCGCCTGCAGGTCCTTGAGCAGCGGGGTGATGTCCTCGTAGCCGCCGTTCTCGGCGACCACGCCCTCGATGCCGTTCTTCTCGGCGACCGCCATCAGCGCGTCGGCGGCCTGCTGGTCCCAGCCCTGGTTGGTCTTGGCGCCCGGGGTGACGACCGCGATCTGCGCGATCTCCGTCTGCGCGAACGCCTCGCGCAGCGCCAGCATCTGCGGCGCCGCCGCCAGCGCCGACATGGCCATGATGAACTTCCTGCGGTGAACCATGATTCGTCCTCCTCGACCGGTTTCTCGCGGCCCGACAGCCGGGCCGCCGCTCATCGAACGCGAAATGCTGTTGCCCTCCTTTCCGGCGCCGCCTAGCGGCGGCCCCGTGCATACGGCACGCCCAGCGCAGCGGGAAGCGCGGTGCGGCCGGCCAGCAGGACCAGGGCGACCATGATGCCGATGTACGGCAGCATGGTGATGAATTCGGTGCGGATGTCGACCCCGAGGATCTGCAGCCCGTTCCCCAGCGAGCGCAGCAGGCCGAACATGAAGGCGGTGATGGCGATGCGCCACGGGTTCCACCCGCCCACCATCGCGATGGCGAGCCCGATGAACCCGAGGCCGACGGTCATCCCCACCTGGAAGAGTTGCAGGTCGATCACGGCGAGGAACGCCCCGGCCAGTCCCGCCATCGCGCCGCCGATCAGGATCGCGGCGTAGCGGGTGCGGGCCACGTTCACCCCGGCCGCGTCCGCCGCGAAGGGATGCTCCCCCACCGCGCGGACGTTCAGCCCGAAGCGGGTCCGGTTCAGCAGAAAGGCGAAGGCGGGGACCAGCAGCCAGGCGAGGTAGAACAGGAGCGGCTCGCCGGAGATGGCCGGGCCGACGACCGGGATCGCCGCGATGAACGGGATGTTCACCAGGTGCGCGTCCACCCCGGCCGAGGGGTTCTGCCGCCCGAAGATGTCGCGGTAGAGGAAGGCGGTGAGACCCGCGCCGAGGATCGTGATGGCGATGCCGACCAGCGTCTGGTCCACCTGCAGGGTGATCGCGAGGAAGCCGAACAGCAGCCCGAGCAGCAGCCCGGCCAGCACCCCGGCCAGCACCCCGAGGGTGGAACTGCCGGTCTGGTAGCCGGCGAGGAAGCCGAAGAAGCACCCGGCCAGCATCATCCCCTCGATGCCGAGGTTGAGCAGCCCGGCCTTCTCCGCGACCGCCTCCCCCAGCGAGGCCAGCAGCAGCGGCACGGCGGCCACCAGCGCGGCCGACAGCATGGCGGTGACGAAGGCTGCGGTCATCGGCGCGCTCCGTTGGCGGCGGATTTGCCCATCGCGACGGGCTCGGGCGTGACGATCGGCTCGGCGGTGACGGCGGCGGTGGGCATCCCCTCGGCCTCCAGTGCGTCCGGCGAGCGGTCGGGCGGGGCGAAGCGGCGCTCGAAGTAGACCGCCACCGCGAAGAAGACCAGCATCAGCCCTTCGAGGATCTCGGTGAAGTAGGTGGGAATCTCGAGCGGGCGGGCCATCATCTCGCCGCCGATGGCGAGGAAGGAGAAGAAGTAGGCGAAGGGGATGATCCACAGGCTGTTGAGCCGGGCGAGGTAGACCATCGCGAAGGCGGCGAAGCCGTAGCCGGGGTTCCAGTTGCCCTGAAAGAGCCCCTTCACGCCGAGGATGTCGTTCGCCCCGGCGAGACCGGCGAAGGCCCCGCTGGCCAGCAGCGCGAAGGCCGTCAGTTTTCCGACCGGCAGCCCGGCGTGGATCGCGGCGAAGCGGTTGCGGCCGAGCACGTCGAGTTGGAAGCCGAGCACGGTATAGCGAAAGATGACTGCCACCACCAGCACCACGGCCAGCCCGGCCAGCAGCCCGATGTGGACCTCCGTGCCGGGAATGTCCGGCAGGCGCATCTCCTTGGGGATGATGCGGGTCTGCGGTGGCACCACGTCGGGGTCCTTGACCGGCCCCTTGACCAGCCACGAGGTCACGTTGAGCGCCACGTAGTTCATCATCAGGGTGGTGATGATCTCGTTCAGCCCGTATTTCACGCGCAGGATGGCCGGCACGACCGCCCACAGCAGACCGCCGAGCATCCCGGCGAGCGCGGCGATCAGCCACATCACCGGCGCGGGCACGTTGCCGGCGATGGCCGATCCCGCGACCCCGGCGAAGAGCGCGCCGACCAGCAACTGCCCGTCCACGCCGATGTTCCAGATGCCCGCCCGCAGCGCCAGCAGCAGCCCGGCGCTCATGATCAGCAGCGGCGCGAGGTGGATCAGCGTTTCGGTGACGCCGTAGCTTGTGCCGAAGCCGCGGCTGAACAGCAGCGCATAGGCGGCGAACGGGTCCTTCCCCCGCAGCGCGAGGAAGATGCCGCCGACGACGAACGCCGCCACGATGGCGAACAGGGAACTCACGAAGGGCCGCGCCCCGGAGGGGAGCAGCGCGCGGCGGGCGGTCGTGGCGGCGGGCGCGCTGCTCATGCCCGCGCCTCCGTGCCGGCCGCGCTGGCCGCGCCGGCGCGGCCGGCGAGCATGATCTGGCCGATGGTTTCCGCGTCGGCCGCGCCGCGCGGGAAGACGGCCGCGAGGTCGCCGTTGTACATGACGCCGATGCGGTCGCTGATGTCGAAGATCTCGTCCAGTTCGGAGGAGATCAGCAGGACGGCGTTGCCGGCGTCGGCGTGGCGGCGCAGGGTTTCGGCCACGAAGCGGGCGGTCCGGAGATCGAGCCCGTGGGTCGGCTTGTTGCAGACCAGCACCCGCGGGTTGCCGGCCAGTTCGCGGGCCATCAGCAGTTTCTGGATGTTCCCGCCGGAGAGCAGGCCGATCCGCACGTCCGGGCCGGGCGTGCGGACGTCGAACTGCTGGATCAGCGCGCGGGCGTGGGCGTCGATGGCGGCGCGGTTCAGCCACCAGCCGTTGGAGAAGGGCGCGCGGCCGACGGCCTTCAGCACGGCGTTGTCGGCCACGGTCGCGCTGGTGACGCAGCCCTCGTGCAGGCGCTCGTCGGTCACGTAGCCGACCCCCAGCGCGGAGGCCTTCGCCACCCCGCCGTTGGTGATCTCCGTGCCGTCCAGCGTCACGCTGCCGGAGCGGACATGGCGCTGCCCGGCGATCACCTCGCCGAGTTCCTTCTGCCCGGTGCCGTCCACCCCGGCGATGCCGAAGATCTCCCCGGCCCGCAGTTCCAGCGTGATCCCGCGCACCGCCTCCGCGCCGTGGGCGCCGTCGGCGCGCACCTCGCGCAATGCGAGCAGCACCGGCCCCGCGTCGGCCGTGCCGCCCTCGGGCGCGGCGGCCTCCCCTGCGCCCGCGCCGCCGCCGAACATTGCCTCGACGACGCGGCGCTTGGCGTCGGCGCGGGCGCCGGCGGCGATCTGGTCCGGGCCGAGCTCGGCGACCTTGCGGCCGCCGCGCAGGACCGTCACCCGGTCGGAGACGGCCAGCGCCTCGTCCAGCTTGTGGGTGACGATGACGACCGCCACCCCGCGCGCCTTCAGCTGCCGGATGAGATCGAGCAGACCCTCGACCTCGACCGGGGTGAGCACCGAGGTCGGCTCGTCCAGCAGCAGCACGCGGGTGCCGCGCGAGAGCACCTTGACGATCTCGACCCGCTGCCGCTGGCCGATGGAGAGATCGCTCACCTTCGAACGGGGCGAGACGTTCAGCCCGAACTCGCCGAGGCGCGCCTGCAGGTCGCGCTCGGCGGCGTCGAGGTCGAGCACGACGTTGCGGCCCGCGCCGAGGGTGACGTTCTCGATCACCGACATGTTCGGCACGAGGGTGAAGTGCTGGTAGACGGCGCCGATGCCGTGCGAGAGCGCTTCGGCCGGGGAGCCGATGCGGACCTGCTGCCCGTCGAGCAGAATCTCGCCCGCGTCCGGCTGGTACATGCCGGAGAGGATGCTCATCAGCGTGGTCTTGCCGGCGCCGTTCTCGCCCAGCAGGGCGTGCACTTCCCCCTCGCGCAGGGTGAGATTCACGTCGTCGTTGGCGACGACCGGGCCGAACTGCTTGCGGATGCGGCGCATCTCGACGACCGGCGGGCGCGCGGAGGCCGCGCCTCCCCCGCCCGCCCCATCGGGAGCGAGCCGGGGCGGCGAGCCCGCCATGCCGCTGGTTGCCGAAACGCGAGCGTTCATCCTCGAATCCATCGGGTCACGGGATCATCGGTTCAGGGGCGCCGGTCAGGTGCGGCCCGAAAACGTTTTCAGGCCGGACGGCGGCGCGGCGGGACGGACCGGCCGCCGCCCCGCCGCTCCGCGCTAGCCGCCGTAGTAGTCCGGGGCGAGCTTGTAGGTGGCGTACTCCTCGGGATCGTGGGAGAAGAAGATCTTGCCGCCGATCTTCTTCGCGATGTTCTCGACCTTGTGCATGGAGCGCAGCAGGTCCTCCGGGTCGGAGTGGAGGCCCATCAGCACCTTGTTCTCGAGGTTGTGGCGGGTGTAGGCGACGTCCACCGGGAAGACGAGCGGCTGATGGCCGTTGCCCGGGCGGACGATGAAGGAGAGGTGGCCGTTGGAGTGGCCGGGGGTGAGGATCGCGCTGACGCCGGAGGCGATCTCGTACTCGTAGTCGCCGATGTCGATCAGCTCGGTCTTCATGCCGGGGATGGTGACGAGGTCGGGGTCGTAGCCGAGTTTCTCCCACGGATCGGGCACGAAGGAGTGGCGCAGCTCGGAGCGGGAGAAGATGAACTTCGCCTGCGGGAAGAGCTTGTTGGCCGAGCAGTGGTCGAAGTGGAGATGGGAGTTGACGACGATGTCGATCTCCTCCGGCTTCACTCCGAGCTTCGCCAGTTGCGCCGCGATCGTCTGGTCCGCGGTCTGGGTGGGCTTCTCGAAGGGCAGCTTGCGCTCCACCCAGTCCTTGTCGAACCCGGTGTCGAGCATGATCTTCCCGTCCGGGTGGTCGATGAAGACCGCGAACACCGGGAAGCGGAACTCGACCCCCTGATTGTGGTTCCACGTCGCCAGCGACTTGTCGAGCATCAGCGTGCCGTTGTCGAGCAGGTAGACCTTCATCGTCTCGCTCCTTTCGTCGGTTGCCCGGACCGTTTCCCGGTCAGCCTCGATCCCGTTTCGCGCGCAATCCGCGCCAGACCCGCTCCGGCGTGGCCGGCAGTTCGTCGAGATGGACGCCGGCGTCGGCCAGCGCGGTGGCGACCGCGGCGGCGATCCCGGCGAGCGCCCCCTCGCCCACCCCCTTCGATCCGTAGGGACCGGGGCCGTCGCCGTTCTCCACGATGTTGGAGGAGAAGGCGTCCGGCAGGTCCGCGATCGTCGGCACGTGGTAATCGTAGAGGGAACCGTTGACGAGCGTCCCGCTCGCGTCGAAGAGCATCTCCTCGTAGAGGGCGTTGCCGAGTCCCTGCATCGCGCCGCCCATCTCCTGCGCCTCGACCAGCCGCGGGTTGAGCGCCCGGCCGACGTCGGCCACGCTGACCGCCTTGCGGACATGCACCTTGCCGGTCGCGGGATCGAGCTCGACTTCCACCCCGCCGAGGCAGACCTCCCAGAAGACCGGGCCGGCCGCGTAGGAGCCGTCGTCGGCGCCCTCCGGGCGCACCTCGCCGCGGCCGATCAGTTCGCCGCCGGACATGCCGAAATGCTTCCTGATGAGGGCCGGGTAGTCCCACGATTCGCCCTCGTGCCAGGCCGCCCCGCCCTCGAGCGTGATGGCGGCCTCGGGCAGCCCGGTGGTCCGCTGGGCGATGGCCAGCACCTGGTCGCGGACCTCGCGGGCGGCCCGCAGCACGGCCATCCCGGCGAGGGTGGTGCTGCGGCTGGCGCCGGTGGAGCGGTCGTAGGGGGTGTTCTGGGTGTCCGCGCCGAGGACCTTGATCCGGCCCACCGGCAACTGCAGTTCCTCCGCGACGATCTGGGAGAAGACCGTCCGCGTTCCCTGCCCCACCTCGGTGGTGCTGACCAGCAGCAGGACCGAGCCGTCCGCTTCCAGCCGCACGACCGCCGTGGAGACCGGCTGCGCGCCGGCCGCCAGCAACCCGACGCTCAACCCCCGCCCGGCGTGCGGCCCCTTCGGGCTGCCCCAGTCGAGCGCGGCGGCGGCCTTGCGGATGTCGCCCTTGAGATCGGCGTCGAGCGGTTTGCCGCCCGGCCGGACGTATTCGCCCGGCTCCAGCAGGTTCTTCTCGCGCATCTGCAGGCCGTCGAGCCCCGCCCTGCGGCCGATCTCGTCGATCTGCATCTCGCCGGCCCATTGCAGGTGGGTCGCGCCGAAGGCCCGGTAGGACCCCGCCGGGGAGGTGTTGGTGTAGACCCCCCAGGCATCGACCTTCACGGCCTGCCAGCGGTAAGGGCCGGGGGCGGCGTCGGCGCCGGTGGCGACCACGCGCGGCCCGTTGTCGGCGTAGGCGCCGGTGTCGAACCAGGCGCGGACCTCGCGGGCGAGCAGCGTGCCGTCGGCCTTCGCGGCGGTGCGCATCCACGCCTTCATGCCGTGGCGGCGGGTGGTCACCATCGACTCGTCGACCGAGTTGGCGATGCGCACCGGCCGCCGCGCCTTCCGCGCGAGGCAGCAGGTGATGGGCTCCATCTTGGTGTAGGACTTCGCGCCGAAGCCGCCGCCGAGGAACGGCACGATGATCCGCACGTCGTTCACCGCGAGGCCGAACAGGTCGGCCAGTTCGCCGCGCACGAGGAACGGGTGCTGGCAGGAGGAGCGGACCACCAGTTCGCGGTCGCCGATCCACTCCGCGACGGTGGTGTGCGGCTCCATCGCGTACTGGAACACCGCCGGGAAGGTGTACTCCCCCTCGACCACGATGTCGGCCGAGGCGAACGCGTCCGCGACCTCGCCGCGCGCGAAGGCGTGGTGATAGCAGACGTTCCCCGGCTCGAGGTTCAGGTCCCCGAGCCCGTGGTAGAGGCCCGCCTTCAGGTTCACGGTGTCGTGCAGCGCGGGCGCGCCATCGGCAAGCGCCTCGTCGATGGTGACGACGGCGGGCAGGTCCTCGAACTCCACGTCGATCAGCGCGATCGCATCCGACACGGCGGCGGGCGTTTCGGCGGCGACCGCGACGACCGGCTCGCCCACGAAGCGGACGACATCCACCGCGATCGGCGGCCGGTCCTTCAGGGCGTGGCCGTAGTTGGGAACGACCCCCCTGATGTCCTCGCCGGTCAGGATGGCGACGACGCCGGGTAGCCGGTCCGCCCCGTTGAGGTTGATCCTCGCGATCCGCGCGTGCGCCCGGTCGGAGCGCCAGAGCTTGCCGTGCAGCATCCCGGCGACCTGCAGGTCCCCGGCGTAGCGGGCCTGCCCGGTCACCTTCGCGACGGCGTCCACGCGCGGCACGTCGTGGCCGATGGCGGTGGTGTCCGTGGGCGGAGCATGGCGGGTCATCGCGCGCCCTCCCCGCCGGCGGCCATCCGGCCGGCCGCGTCCTCGACCGCGTCGAGGATGTTCCAGTAGCCGGTGCAGCGGCAGAGGTTGCCGCCGAGGTACGCCTCGATTTCGGCGCGGGTCGGGCGCGGGATGTCGGTCAGCAGGGCCTTCGTGGTCAGCACGAGGCCGGGGGTGCAGAAGCCGCACTGGATGGCGACGTTGTCCACGAAGGCCTGCTGGATCGGGTGCAATTCCCCGCCCCGCGCCATCCCCTCGATGGTTTCCACGGACGTGCCGTCGATTTCCAGCGCGAGGGTCGTGCAGGAACTGACCGGCGCCCCATCCACCAGCACGGTGCAGGCGCCGCACACCTGCACGTCGCAGGAGGACTTCACCCCGAGCAGCCCGAGGCGGTCGCGGAGGACGGGCAGCAGCAGGTCGCGCGGCTCGATGACCAGTTCGACCGGCGCGCCGTTGACGGTGGCGCGGATGGTCCGGGTCGGGCGTTGCGTCTGGACATCGATCATCGGGCGCCCCCTGTGCCGGTTCCCGCCGCGCGCTCCAGCGCCCGCAGCGCGAGCGTGGCGGCGAGTTGCCGCTTGTAGTCGCCCGATTCAAAGGCGTCCACGGTGGGATCGGCCTCCTCGCGGACCAGTTCGGCGGCGGCGGCGAACACCTCGGCCGAGGGTTCCTGCCCGGCCAGCACGGCCTCGGCGCGGGTCATCCGCACCGGCCGCTCGCCGATGCAGCCGACGACCAGCCGCGCCGTGCCGATCCGGCCGTCCGCGAGGTCCATCGCCAGCCCGAGCGAGGCGCTCGGGCGCTCGTGGATCTTGAACCGCTCGTAGACCACCTTCGTCTCCGGCTCGACGGTGGGGACCATGATCTCGACGATCAGTTCCTCCGGCTCGCGCGCGGTGGAGAGGAAGCCGGTGAAGAACGCCTCGGCCGGGACCTCGCGCCTGCCCCGGTCCGATTCGAGCGCGATGGCCGCGCCGAGCGCGATCAGCAGCGTGGCCGGGTCGGAGTGCGGCTCGGCGAAGGCGAGGTTGCCGCCGATGGTGCCGGCGTGGCGCACGCGGATGTTGGCGACGTTGGCCTCGGTCGCGGCCAGTTCCGGCAGCGCGGTCCGCACGGTTTCCGACCGCTCGATCCGCCGGTGGGTGGCCAGCGCGCCGATCCGCAGCAGGCAGCCGCAGGGATCGAGCGCGATCGCGTCCAGCCCGGGGATGCGCTTGATGTCCACCAGCAGGGCGGGCTCCAGCAGGCGGTCCTTGAGCAGGATCAGCAACTCGGTGCCGCCGGCGTAGATGGCCGCGTCGGGGCCGTGCTGGCGCAGGAGCGCCGAGGCCTCCGCGACCGAGCCGGGCGCGACGATGTCGAAGGCGGCGATCATGGCCGGGCCTCCCGCATCGCGGCCGGCCGTGGGAGCCCGCCGGCCAGTCCGGCGCGGTCGGTTTGCCGCATCAGGTAGCGCCAGTAGGTGTCGAGGTACTCGTCGCGGTACTTGTCCGGGTAGACCCGCTCGGCCATCGCCGGGGTCATCGGGGCGAGGTTGCCGAGGGTGCGGGCGATGGACTGGATCTCGATCACCCGCTCGAGCGTGAGCGCGGTATAGACCGCCCACGGCAGCGTCGTGCCGGTGATGAGCACGCCGTGGTCGCGCATGATGAGCACGTTGCGCTCGCCCAGCGCGGCGGTGACGTCGGCGGCCTGATCCTCGCGGACGATCAGTTCGGCGGTCTGGTCGAAGAAGGCCAGACCCTGCTGGAAGAGCACCGCGTCGTGATTGATCATCTCGAGCGAGGCGTCGGTCGCGCCGAAGGCGGTGGCGTACTTCGGGTGGGTGTGGATCACCGCGCCGACATCCGGCCGCGCCCGGTAGACCGAGGTGTGGAGGACCGCCTCGAGGTGGATCGGCCCCTCCCCGGCGAGGCGCTCGCCCCGCATGTCGAGGGTGAGCACGTCCTCCGGGCACACCTCCTCGAGCCCGATCCGGTTCGGCTTCATCAGCAGGCGGTCCGCGTCGAGGCGGGCGCTGGCGTGGCCGAGGGTGAAATCCCCGTGGCCACCCATCGCCAGCATCCGGCAGGCCCACGCCACCTGTTCGGCCAGCGGTTGATCGAGGGCCATCGTCAGCGCCGCTCGGTCGGCGGGTAGCCGGGATGGGGGAAGCCGAAGATCATCACCATGTCCTCGTCGCCGGTGTTCGCCACCGCGTGCCAGAGCCCCGGCGGGATGTGCAGCGCCTGGCCCGCGACGAACCGGACCGGATCGCCGTCGGTGCGCAATTCGCCGCGGCCGGAAAGCACGTAGGCGACCTCCTCGACCTCGTGGGCGACCATCCCGGTGACGGTCCCCGGCGTGAAGACGGAGTAGCCGAGCGAACTGGCGATGCCGGGAACGCTCTCGCCGGTCAGCACCATCCGGCTCCAGCTGCCCTGGGGCAGCGGGCTCGGCGCGATCTCCTCCATCGTGATGACGGCGATGCCCTCGCCCATCGTGCGGCCCTCCGCCTTGCTACGCCCGCGCTACAGCGCCCACGTGCCGTCCCTGACGATGTACTGGCCGGTGTCCTCGATCATGAGCGAGGCCTTCAGGCAGTTGCCGTCGAGGTGCAGCACGGAGTGGTTCTGGCCGCCGGGGTAGGCGTTGTGGTTGTCGCCGAGCGCGAAGTGGACGGTGCCGAGCAGGCCCTTCTCCGAGGGGGAGCCGATGGGGGACTTCTCGCTGGTGCCGAAGGCGAACTCGCCGATGCAGGTGGCGCCATCCACGCCGTGGATGACCTTCATCAGCCGCTCGGCCTCGTCGCTGCCCTCGATCCTGGTGACGTGGCCCTTCTCGACGGTCCAGGTGATCGGGTTCGGGGTCTGCCCCGGCAGGCCGATGCCGAGCATGATGCCGTCGACCACGATGGTGCCCTCGGTGCGGTCCTCGACCGCGGCGAAGGCCACCTCGGCCCAGAGCGGAACCGGGCCCAACATCGGGCCGCGCTGCTTCATCGGGGTCACCTCGAGCGCCGGGGGGCCCTCGATGCTGACCCGGACGTCGGTCCCGGCGGGCGAGGTGACGCGGCACCACTTCCTGCCCCGGAGCGCCTCGATGGCGGCCCTGGCGCGGTCGGTGGCGTCGATGATGTCGGCCTTGGTCAGCCCCCAGCCGCCGATGCCCTCCTCGACCGAGGCGATCTTCGCGTTGTTGTCGCAGGACTCGCGGACGGCCGAGACGTGGGCGAAGCGGTTGGCCCATTCGAGGTTGGTGATGATGATGATCTCGTCGGAGGCGACCATCGCCTTGTGGAGATTGCGCGGCGGGGCCATTGGGAAGCGCATGTCCGCGATGGCGCGCTTCACCTGGTGCTCGTTGTTGCAGATGACCGGGAACCCGCCCCGCTCGACCACGACCTGCGCGAGGGCCGCCGCCTCGGTGAGGTGGTCGTCGTCGGTGATGATCGTCACCACGTCGTCCTTGTCGACCGACATGCAGACGCCGACGACCAGTTCGGCATCCCGCCGCAGGCCTTCGCTGAGTTCCATCGCCATCGTGTTCGCTCCTGACTGATGCCGGGCCCCGCCGCCCGCTGTCTGACGCCTGATACCCGTAGCCCGTAGCCCCTGGCCCATAGCCCGAAGCCCGTTCCTGGATCTCTGCTCCCGGCACCCGATACCCGGTACCCGGTACCCGGTACCCGATAGCCGTCGCCCCGTCCGGTCTAGACCGCCACCTGTGCCCGCTGGAACGCCGGCAGCACTTCCTTCGAGAGCCGCTCGACCTGGCCGAACTGGTCCATGCTGCCGAAGCGGCAGATGAAGTAGTCCACCCCGGCGTCGGCGAAGGTCTGGAGCCATTCCGCGATGTCGTCCGGGGTGCCGACCGGGCCCCACTCCCCCAGGTCCATCGCCTTGCTCAATTCCGGGTAGTACTGGCTGATGTACGCTCCAATGTCGGCGTTGGCCTGCTCGCGGGTGTCCGCGATGTTCATGGTGACCTGGTAGGACATCACGAACTCGGAGCGGTCGCGCCCGGTCTCGGCGATGGCGTCGTCGATCTGGGCCAGTTGCTCGCGGAACTCCTCCGGGTGGCGGGCGCGGCAGCAGGTCATCCAGCCGTCGCCATACTCGGCGATGCGGCGGGCGGCCTTGCTGATGATGCGCCCGGTCTGGTCCTCGGCCTTGGTGCCGACGGTGAGGCGCGGGTTGCTCACCACCCAGATGGGCGGCGGCGCCTGCACCGGCATCAGCGGGCGCATCTCGGTGCCGGAGTAGAAGGCGACGTTGTCGTACCGGTAGTGCTCGCCCTGGAAGTTCGTCTTGCCCTCGATCCACAGGTCGCGCAGGACGGCGAGACCCTCCTCGAAGATCTTCGCCCGCTTCTCGAAATCCAGCCCCTGCGAGGCGTATTCGCGGCGGACTCCCTCCTCGGGGTTGCCCATGCCGGTGCCGAGAATGGTGCGGCCGTTGGAGAGGTTGTCCAGTGTCGCCCATTCGAGCGCGAGGTAGAGCGGGTCACGCGTGCCGGAGACCATGCAGGCGGTGCCAAGCTTCACCGTGCTGGTGCGCTGGGAGATGGCCGAGAGCAGATTGATCGGCTCGTAGCGGGGTTTGGAGAAGAGGCTGTCCCCGACCCAGACCGAGTCGAACCCGGCCTGCTCGACGTGGACCGCGAGATCGAGCAGATCGCGCAGGGTGTAGTCCGGGGCGATCAGCGGCTCGCGGTTGTTGAGGTTGACGCCGAACTTGATCTCGCGGGCCATCGGCTGGGGTCCTTTCCTGGGTATCGGGTGACGGGTTTCGGGCTGCGGGTGTCGGGTAACTTGTGACGGGCGTTCGGCTTGGGTAGGCAGGCTCCCGGTACCCGGTACCCGGTACCCGGTACCCGTCACCCCCTACCCCACCCCCTATCCGCCGGGACCGTGGCGCAGGGAAAGCTGATCTTCGCCGCGGGCGGCCATCGCCTCCAGCGTGCGCTGGGGTACGCGGATGTGTTCGCCGAGCAGGGCGGCGGCGGCCTCGGCGTCGCCGCGGGCGATGGCGTCGATGATGGCGCGATGCTCCTCGATGGAACGGGCCATGCCACCGCGCAGGTCGAGCGACGGGGACTGGTAGCGGCGCATGCGGGCGGTGAGCGAGGCATGCATGGCGATCAGGTCGGCGTTGCCGGAGCGCTCGACCAGCAGGCGGTGGAACTCGGCATTGGCGGCGAAGAAGGCCTCCTGGTCGCCGGCGGCGGCGCAGCCCTCCATCGCGGTGTCGAGCACGCGCAGGCGGGCGAGCCCGTCGGCGCCGAGGAGCGGCGTGGCCAGCCGCACGGCCAGTGCTTCGAGCGCCTCGCGGACGCGGTAGGCGTCGAGGAACTGCTTCAACGACAGGGAGCTGACGATGGCGCCGTGGCGCGGCACGAGGTCGACGAGCCCCTCGGCGGCCAGTTGCCGCAGGGCCTCCCGCACCGGCACCCGGCTGACCGAGAACTCTGCGGCGAGGGCCTCCTCGCGCAGGCTTTCGCCGGGCCGGGAGGCGTTGGCCAGGATGCGCTCGCGGACGATGCCGCACACCTGCTCGGCGAGGGTGGCGTGGTTGAGCCGCGCGCGGCGATGCCGTTGGTGGCGGTGGGAGCGAACTGGGCGTGATGCACGGGCGCCGGCCCATGTCTACTGTATACGGTATCCGGTATACGCCGGGGATCGTCGCAAAGCCCCGCGTGCCTGTCAAGCGGTCCGGGCCGTCCTTTTGCTGCTCCGGGAAAACGCCACCCCCAACCGTTCCGGCATCCTGTCACCCGACGACGGGAGGCGGGGATGGAAGACGACCCGCTCCGGCGGCACGCGGCCGCGCGCCGGGCGTGGCGGTGCTCGCCGCTCGCCGGGGGCCTGCCCTGCGGCGGGCGAAGCCGGCCCGGGTGCGTCGGGCGCGCCGGGGCGGCGGTGGAATGCCCGGTGCGATGACCTCCGCGCGGCTGGCCACGCCACGCCACACCACGCCACGCCGATCCGGCCGCCGCCCGATCCGCCGCCGAAAGCCCCACCGGAGATGCGCCATGCGCCGCCGCCACGCCGAACCGCCCCATTCGCGCGCCGCCGCCTTCCGCCATCGGACCACTCCCGCGTTCCCGGACGGCGGCCGTGGCCGGACGCTCCTGCTCGCCGGCGCCGCGATTGCCGGCGGTCTTGCCCTGCTCGAGGCGACGCTGCGGCGCGCCGTGCCGCACGGCGCGCCCTACGCGACGGTCCGGCGCTCGGTCGTCATCACCGGCGCGGCGGCCGCGGCGGACCCCTGCGCGATCCTCTCCGATCCGGCGCGGCTCAATGGCCTGCTGGAGGGCGCCGCGGTGGAGGAACTCGCCCCCGGCCGCTGGCGCTGGACCTTCGCCGGGCCCGGCGGCATCCCGATCAGGGTGGAGACGGCGATCGTCGACGACCGCCCCGGTCGCCGGGTCGCCTGGCGCGCGGACAACCGCTCGATCATGCCGCACGAGGACGCCTACGACGTCGTGCCGGTCCCCGCTCCCGGCGCGAACGAGACGGTCGTGCGCGGCACGGTGCTCCTCTACCCGTCGCCGGTGCTGCCGCTGGCGCTGACCGGCCGCGCGCTGCGGACCCAGGCCGACCGGCAACTGGCCTCGCTGCTCGACCGGCTCCGCGCCGCGCTCGAGGAACAGGCGGCGGCGGGAGCGGCCGCCGCCCCGGTCGCCCCGGCCGGCGGCAAATCGTCCGCCGCCGGATAGCCGGGCGTCCCGCCCGCCTGCGGCCGATCCTGCCCCGAGCGGCTGGCGGCAGACCTGCCCTGCCCGTGCGTTCGCCCGGGGGCGCGCGGGCCGCCGCGGCGTGGGTGTGACCGGGATCACCTCCACGCGGTGAGGCCCTTCACCGCCCGTTCCGGCGCACCCCGGCAGACTGGGTGCAACGGCGAACGAACCGGTTCGCCGCCGCAGGAACGAAGCAGAAGGAGCACCGAAATGACCGCCACGACCGCCACGACCACTACGACCACCACGACCGCCACCGGGATCGTCGTTGCCGGGGGAGAGGCCAGGACCTCCGACTCTGCCCTCGACCGTTTCGCCGCCCTGCTGGCCGCGCCCCGGAGCCGGCGCGGGGTGCTCGCCCTCGGCGCCGCGGTGCTGGCGGCGGCGGCCCCGGCGCCGGCGCTGGTGACGGCCGCGCGGCGGGACGGCTCCGGCAAGCCGGGGGTGACGCGGAATGCCCGGGTGAAGGGTTCGGCCCGGGCCGGAGCGGCCGCTGCCGCCGCTGCGGGGAGCGGAATCGCGATGCCGGCGCTCGATCCGGCGGCGTTCGCGGCGAACCCGGCGATCAACGAGTTCAACCTGCTGATGAACCGGCTGATCCGGAACTACGAGGCGTGGCAGGCGGCCATCGCCGCGCCGGTGGCGAGGGCGAACCGCCAGAAGGTGGCGGCGCTGGGCAAGAGCGTGGCGGCGGACCTCGGAAAGATCGCCGGCCACGAGAAGACGTTCCTCGCCACGGGAGCCGCCACCTGGAGCGCCGCGGGCGCGAAGATGAAGGAGTGGGGCGTCGATGCCGAGCTCCAGAAGCTGCAGCCCGGGCTGACGGTGGACGGCGTGGTGAGCCAGCTTGGCGCGAACTTCGGCGGAACCCTCGCGGGAACGCGGGACTTCTACGGCGCAGCGAAGCCGGCGATTGCCGCCGAGATCGCGCTGATCCGCACCCAGGCGGCGGAGGTCGCCGCGTCGGGCGTCGTCACCACGCGGACTCCGCTGACGCGGAGCAGCGCGATGCGGCGGGTCGCGGCGCAGGCGAAGACCTGCAAGCGGGTGGCGTGCATCCTGTATGTCCTGGCTGGCTGTGGCCTGTTTCTCGGGGTGCAGGTAGTGGTGGCATGCGTCGTGTTCAGCACGGCAGGCGGACCGGTCGGCCTGGCGGTCTGCCTCGGAATCATCGCCCTCGTCAGCGCGCTGGTGCTCGTGAACATCGCCAACTGCCTGTCGCTCCATCGCTGCTGATGCAGCGACCGCAGCAAAGGCGCCGGCGATGAGGCGGGCGGGGTCAGCTGGCGTGGGAGCCGAGGCCGGCGGGGTCGAGGATGGTCACCATGTCGCCGTCCAGTTCCAGCAGGCCGAGGTCGGAGAAGCGGCGCAGGGCGCGGTTGAGGCTTTCGCGGGTCGCGCCGAGTTCGGCGGCGAGTTCGGCCTGGGTGCGGCCGAGGCGAATCTCGCGGCTGCCCTCCCCCGCTCGCGCCAGCAGCCACTTGGCGAGCCGTCCCGGCACGTCGAGGCCGACCACATCGGCGTAGCGCTCGTTGCTGGAGCGGATCATCCCGGCCAGCGTCCTGAGCACGGCCTGCACCGCGGCGGGCTCCCGCAGCAGGCCGAGGAACGCCTGCCGCGGCACCACCCGCACCGTCACCGGCCGCTGGGCGATGACGGTGGCGCTGCGCGGTTCGCCGTCGATCAGCGACATCTCGCCGAGGGCAGCCGGGGCGTCCAGCACGGCGAGCACGACCTCCTGCCCGGTGTCCGCGAAGCGGGTGACCCGCAACTGGCCGGATTCGAGCACGATCAGGCTGTTGCCGGGATCGCCCTCGGTCCAGAGCACCTGGCCCGTGGGGTAGTTCCGGGTCTGGCTGTTCCGCGCGAGTTCGTCGAGCGCCGCCTCGGGAAGGCGGGCGAAGAGCGCGATGCCGGAGAACGGAGCGCCTGCGGCAGCCATGCCTCCTCCTTCCTGGGTGCCCGGGCATTGGGGGTGCGGGGAGTCTGCCACAGCCGCGTTGACCCGCGCGGGGAGCGGTCCGGTGACCGGCGATTCGGGCTAGACTCCGGGCCGGGCAGGCGCTCGCCTGCGGCGGCGCGAGGAACCGGGCGGCGTGGCCGAACTGCACTTCCTGTTCACGGACATCGAGGGGAGCACCCGGCTGTGGGAGCGGGAGCCGTCGGGGATGGCGGCGGCGTTGCGGGAGCACGACGAGGTGCTGCGGGCGGCGGTGGAGGCGCACGGGGGGCAGGTGTTCAAGACGGT
>JBJTKE010000566.1:0-7642 GCA_046096285.1 Chloroflexota bacterium | reverse complement strand
GGGTCGCCCTTTCGATGATCCGTCCCGGCGCCTGACCCCGGACCCCGCGGAGCGCGGCGGCAGCAAATCCTGCCGCCGCGCTCCCCTGTTTGCCGGCGGTCCTGGCCTCTCCATTTCGGTGACAAACCTTCGTGGTCCGGGTTCAGGCGCCGGGACGGATCAGCAACTGGCCTCCCCGGAGCTCTGGCACTGGTCTGGCTTGTTGCCGGTGACCTTCGCGGTGGAGGCGACCTTGAGCTTGATCGCCGGCTCCTGCCAGTCGGGATCGGGCCCGCTCATGAAGACGCCGCCGGCGCCGCTGCGTGCGGTGTTGTTCCGGATCGACGCGGTTCCCTTGAGGGTGACGTCGCTGCTGGACCACAGACCCGCCCCCCAGCGCTCGGTGGTGTTGTCGAAGATCGAGGCCTGATCGTCGAGTTCGACCCGCGCGTTGTCGGAGACGTGGGCGCCGCCGCCGCCCGCGTAGGGCCCGTCGTCGGAGCCCTGCCGGGTGGAGTTGGCGTGGATCTTCGACGAGCCCCGCATGGAGAGCATGAGCGGGCGCGGCCCGTCGCCGTCCTCGTTCGACCCCTGGAGATACGCGCCGCCGCCGGCAATGCGTGCCGAGTTGCCGCGGACCTCGGCCTGGTCGGACATCTTCATGAAGGAGTTGTAGCAGCCGCCGATGAACCCGCCGCCGCTCCAGTCCGAGGTGTTGTCGGCGAGCACCGACTGCCCGGACATGTCGAGTTCGGTGTAGGAGTCGGTGGCGATGCCGCCGCCGTCGTCGCCGGAGCGGTTGCCGAGAACGGTGGCGGACCCGCTCATGCGCAACTTGCTGCCCTCGCCGGCGAAGATGCCGCCGCCGTCGTCGGCGCAGTAGCTGCCGCCAACGAAGGCCTTGTCGGCCAGGGTGATGGTCACGTCCTTGGCGGTCCAGATGCTGCCGCCGTCCTCGCCGGACGCGCCGCTGGTGACAGCGGCCTCGCCGTTCATGGTCAGCGTGCCGCCGATGCAGCCCATCCAGATCGCGCCGCCGTGCCACCCGGCCAGGCAGTCGGTGACCTGCGCCTTGCCCGAGATGGTCAGGCTGCAGGCGCCGGTGGTGCCGTCCTCGTAAATGTCGTTGTCCCAGTCGATCTGGAAATTGCCGCTGCCGAGTTCGATGCAGCCGCCGACGTTCTCGCCCCCGACCCGGCTGGCGCGCACCTGGGTGGAGCCGTTGAGGGTGAGGTTGTACCAGCCGAAGATGCCGCCGCCGACATCCTCGCCGTTGCCCTCGATGACGAGGCCGGTGATGGTCAGCGAGACGAGCGTCTCGTTGTTCGAGCGGGAGATCACCCGGCGGCCCGCCGTCGCGTTGGTGACCGTCACCGCGGCGCCGTTGCAGGCCTTGAGGGTGAGGTTCTTCTCGACGGTCAGATCCTCGACGTAGTCGCCCTCGTCGATCCTGATGGTCGACCCGGCGGCCACGTCGTCGATGGCCTCCTGGATAGTGGTGTAGGTGCAGGTCGGGCAGACGTCGCAGGTCTCCGGCACGCTCGCGCAAACGCCGTCGGCGCAGATCTGGCCGACGCAGTCGGCGGACTGGTCGCAGGCGCCCCCGTTGGCGAGCAGGCAGTAGGTGCCCGCCGGGTCGCTGCTGCCGTAGGCGACGCAGGTGGCGTCGGAACTGGCGCAGGTGTCGCCGCCGGCGCAGGCCTCGCCGGTGGGGATCAGACCCTTGCCGCAGACGCCGCCGGAGCACACCTGGCCGGCACACTGCTTCGCGGCGGAGCAGGAGGCGCCTTGCGGCAGCAGGCAGTAGGAGCCGCGCGGCTCGTTGCTGGTGTAGATGGTGCACTCCGCCTGCGCGGAGGCGCAGGTGTCGACCGGGGAGCAGCCGGAGCCGGTGGGCACCTTGCCCGCGGGCTTCGGCGGGGTCGGGCTGGGCTTGCTGAAGGAGCAGCGGCCCTGGTTGCAGGTGAGGACGTTGCAGCAGTTGATGTCGGAGGTGCAGGGCTTGTTGCGCTTCATGCAGCGGCAGCGGCCCCGCTTGTCCTTGTTCTTGTTGCGGAGTCCGAGGTTGCAGATGCCGGTGCAGCAGTCGCCGTCGCTGGTGCAGATGTTGTCCTTGCGCTTGCCGTTGCCGCAGGGACCCTCGATGGCGGGGCGCCCCTTTGCGGCGGGCCGCTTGCTGCCGCTGTCCTTGCCGGGGTTCCCGCCACGCTTCGGCGCGGCCCCGGCGTGCCGCACGTCCCCCGCCGCCGCGCCTGCGCCGAGGCCGAGACCGGCGAGGCCGCCGATCAGTGCCCGCAGCCCATCGCGGCGGGATGTCGCGCCCGCGAGACCACGGGCGATGCGGTCGAACGATTCCCGGTCCATCGGATGAACACCCTGTCACTGGAGATGCGTTTCCCGCCGTCCACCGTGGCGGCTTGGCGGATTATGCACGTCCGGGGGGAACCGGCGAGCGGATGCCGGCGATGTGACCACCGGAATTGACTTCTTTGGCAAGACGCCGCCACGCTCGTTCCGGGCGAGGCGGCGTCAGCATGGACAGCAACTACGGGAGCTTCGGTGACTCAATGGCGATGAGTGTCATCCGGGGTGACCGCCCCGGGATCAACAGCTCACGGTCCCGGCGCATTGGTCGGGCGTGTTGCCCGAGATGGTGGCCCCCGCGGCCACGGTGATGGAACCATCGCTGCCGTCGCCGTAGACGCCGCCGCCAACGCCGGCGGAGTTGCTCGTGATCGTGACGCCGGCGCCGATGGTAAGGCTGGTATTGCTGCCGTACCCGTAGAAGAAGAGGCCGCCGCCCTCGTCGGTGCCGGAGCTGCCGGCGGAATTGCCCGTGATCTGGAAATTGCCGTCGAACGTGGCTGGCACATCGTAGTAGACGTACACGCCGCCGCCGTCGCCGATGGCGGTGTTGTCCTGCACCTTCGCGTCGCCGTTGAAGGTGGCGCTGGGGAGGTACTGGTCCATGAACACGCCGCCGCCCTCGTTGGCTTCGCAGTTCCGCACGATCGCGCTGCCGGTCATCAGGAACGTGGACGGGTCCGGGCTGTTGCCGTCGCCGATGTGCACGCCGCCGCCCGAGCAGGAGTTGGCGGTGCACCGGCAATTCTCGATAATGGTCGTTCCCTCGAGCGTCAGGTACCCCTTGCCGGCGATGCCGCCGCCGTCCTGCCCGGCCGCGTCGGATTTGGTGATGATGGGATGTCGGATGGTCAGGGCAGGGAGCGGATCCGCGGTCTCGTCCATCACGATCGTGCGTCGATTGGCGGTCTTGTTGCGCAGGGTCGCGACCTCGTTCGGGCAGCAGGTGAGCACGATGTCCTTGCTCACCAGCAGGTCCTCGTCCCACGTGCCCGGGCCGATGATGATGGTGTCTCCGGCGGCGGCGGCGTCGATGGCGCCCTGCACCGTGGTGTGGGCGCAGCCGCTGGCGCAGACGTCGGGAGAGCAGGTTGGCTCGGGATTGGGTCCGGGACCCGGCTCGACCTCGCCGCACCTCCCCTGGGTGCAGGTCATCTGCTGGCCGGCGCGGGAGCAGCAGTTGCGGGTGGCGGAGCAGGGGCCGCCGCGGCGGATGCAGCGGCAGCGGCCCTGGCGGTCCTTGTTCTTCTTGCCGGTCTTCGTGTTGCAGATGCCGGTGCAGCACTCGGAGTCTTTCGCGCAGATGTTGTCCGGCCGCTTCGTGGACTTGCAGGGGCCCTCCGCGGCGGGATCCCGCCGGTCGCGCCGGTCGCGCGTGTTGCGCGTATTGCGCGTGTCGCGCCGGGCAGCCGTGGCCGCCGCCGACCCGGCGATGGCGCCGATGGCGGCGATCGCGGCCTGGAGACCCTCGCGCCGGGTGGCGGCCCCGGCAAGCGTCCGGGCGATGCGGTCGAATGCCGACTGGTCCATGATCCGCCTCCTCTTTGCCGCCCCGGAGCGCTGCCCCGCACCTCGACCATTGGCGGGCATGGTGCGGCCGCCCGGCCCACCGGACCATGAAGGATTCCGGAAGGTTTCTTCCCCGGAATGCCACCGGAATATCACCGAAATGGACGACCCCTCCCCGCGCCTGCTGTGCTATCGTCCGGGCATGACGCGCCGGGAGGACGATGGGAGTGCAGAACGGGACCTCGCGCCGGACGCGCCGTTCGGCGAACGCCTCCGCGTGTTGCGCCTCGCGGCCAACCTGAGCCAGGAGGCGCTCGCCGCGGCCGCCGGGGTGTCGGCGCGCACGATCAGCGACCTGGAGCGCGGGGTCCGCACCACCCCCCAGAGCCAGCCCGCGACCCTCATCGCCGATGCGCTGGGCCTGGCCGGGGGGGCGCGCGAGCGGTACTTCGCCGCCATCCGCCAGCAGCGCCTGCCGCGAGGCAACGCCGCCGTGCGGATCACCCCGGACCTGCCGGATGCCGGCCCGATCCTCGGACGGGAGGCCGAAATCGCCCTCATCGGCGAGCGGCTGGCCGGGGGTGACCGGCTGGTTTCGCTGATCGGCCCGGGCGGCGTCGGCAAGACCCGCCTCGCCCTCGAGGTCGCCGCCCGCCGCGACGCGGCCGCGCCCGGCTCGGTCGTCTGGCTCGCCCTCGACCTTGTGGCTGCCCCGGCCGGGGTGCTGCCGTCGATCGCCCGCGCCTGCGGGGTCCGCGACCGCGGCAGCGGCAACCTGCCGGGGCGCATCGCCGAGGCCATCGCCGGGCGCGACGTGCCGCTGGTCATCGACAACGCCGAACACGTGCTCGAGGCGCTGAGCCTGCTGCCGGACCTGCTGGCCCGCGCTCCCCGCGCCGCGGTGCTGCTCACCTCGCGGGAGGAGGCGCGGCTGGCCGGCGAGCGGATCGTCCGCGTCGAACCGCTGCCGCTGCCGCGCCGGGGCGCCACCGGGGCTGCGCTGGCCGCCAACCCGGCGGTCGCCCTCTACATCGACCGCCTCGGCGCCGGGGCCGGGGTCGGCGCCGGCGAGGCTGCCGCCGTCGACGAGGCCGCGGCCGTCGTGCGCCTGCTCGACGGCCTGCCGCTGGCCATCGAACTGGCCGCGGCGCAGGCCATCGCGCTGCCGCGGCTGGTGCTGCCGGCGCTGCTGGAGGCGACCGGGCTCGCCGCGCTCGCCCGCGGCCGCCGCGACGGCCCCGGCCGCTTCCGCACGATGGAGGCGGCCATCACCTGGAGCGTGGACCTGCTGCCTCCCGGGGCGGACCGCCTGCTGCGCCTGCTCGGGGTCTTCCGCGGCGGCTTCACCGCGGCCGCCGTGGCCGGGATCGCCACCGGGGCCCGCTGGCCGGAGGCGGTCGGCTCGCTGGCCGCCCTGGCCAACGCCCAGCTCGTCGCGCCCGACTCCGCCAGCGGCGCGCCCCGCTTCCGGCTGCTGGAGCCGGTGCGGATGTACGCCCTGGACCGCCTGCGGGCCGGCGGCGAGGAGGCGCGGGCGGCGGAGGCGCACGCCCGCTGGTTCCTCGGCTGGGCGCGCGGCCAGGCCGTCGCCATCGACGGCCCGGACCCGGTGCCCGCCCTCGACGCGGTGGAGCGCGACCTGCCCAATCTGCTGGCCGCCCTCTCCTGGGCCAGCGCCAACGGCGATCCCGTCGCCGCGATGGAGACGCTGGGGGCACTGCGCCGCTTCTTCGATTTCCGCGGCTATATCGGCGAGTTTCGCGCCCAACTCGATGCGGCCATCGCCGCCGCCGGCAGCGCCCTTCCCGCCGCGCGCCCGCTGATGGACGCCCTGTTCTGGTCCGCGATCTTCGCCAACATGCAGGGCGACGCCGCCGCCAGCGGCAGCCGCATCGACCGCCTGCGCGCGTTGGCCGCCGAGTCCGGGTCGGTCGAGCACGCCGTCCTCGCGGACATCGCCGGCTGGGGCCGGGCGGGGGCCAGCGCCGACACCCGCAACGCCGCTGGCGCCTATCTCCGGAACGCCCTCGAAACGCTCGGCGAGCACGCTGCGGGCGATCTCTCCTGGATGCTCGCGCTGCTGCTGGGCGTCGAGTTGCACGAGTCGGGCGATCCGGCTGGCGCGATCGCCCCGCTGGAGCGGGCGGCCGCCGCCGCCGCTGCCCGCGCCTGCGCGCTCGACCGCCCGCTGCCGCTGGCCCGGCTGGGGCTGGCCCTGCTCGACCTCGGCCGCGAGGAGGAGGCCCGCGTCCGGCTCGACGAGTCGCTGGCGCTTTCGGCCCGTCTCGACGCCGAGGTGATCGCCCTCTTCGCGCTGCTCGGGCTCGCCCGTCTCGACGCCCGGCCGGGCAGTCCGGATGCGGCCCGCCTGGCCGCCCGCCGCCTCGGCGCGGCCGAGGCCATCGTCGCCCGGCTCGGGCTCTCCTGGGGGCCCTACTGGGAAGGAGTGCTGGACGACCTCCGCGCCCGGCTCGCCGCCGCGCTCGGCCCGGAGCCGCTCGCGGCCCGCCTTGCTGAGGGCGCCGCCGCGCCGCTCTCCGGAGTGCTCGCTCCCTCCTGACCGGGCAAGCCGCGCGGGCCCTGCCGGGCGATGATGACGCCAGCCGGGGCGGCGCTCCCGGCGGCGCGGGGCAGACGCCAGCGACGGGGAAGGGGAGAGTTTGGGGATGGACAGGATCGGCATCGGGATCATCGGCGCGGGGGGCATCGCCCTGCAGCATGGCGCGGGCTGGGCCGCCTTTCCCGGGCGGGCGACCGTCACCGCGGTCGCCGACGTGTCGCGGCCGCGGGCGGAGGCCTTCTCTCACCGCTTCTGCGGCGGCTCGGCCAGCCTTCACGACGACTTCGCCGCGCTGCTGGCGGACCCGGCGGTCGACGCGGTGGACATCTGCCTGCCGCATCACCTGCACGCGCCGGCGATCATCGCCGCGGCCCAGGCGGGCAAGGCCATCCTCTCGGAGAAGCCGATGTGCACCTCGTTGGAGGAGGCCGCCGCCATCAGGACCGCGCTCGACGCCAGTGGCGTGCCCTTCGCGCTCGGCCACAACCAGTTGTTCCAGCCAGCCCTGCGGGAGGCCCTGCGGCTGCTCGGAGACGGCGCGCTGGGCACGCTCTTCTACGTGCGGTCGATGGAGGTGGGGCAGCAGCGGGCGATTTCCAGCCGGCGGGTCAATCCCGACCTCGCCCCGGGCGAGCACCCCATGGCGTGGCGCTACGATCCTGCCCGGATGGGCGGCGGCGAGGTGCTGGACACCGGCTGGCACGGGGCCTACCGGATGCTGGCGATGGCTGGCAGCCGGCCGGTGGAGGTGACGGCCACGATGGGGAGGCTGATGCACCACGGGCTGCCGGGCGAGGACACCGGCAGCCTGACGGTGCGGTTCGCCAACGGCGCGATCGGGGACCTGCTGACAACCTGGGCGTTCGGACTGCCGGAGAACCGGCAGTTCGAGGCGGCCGGGGAGTTCGGCGCGCTCGCGGGCGGCGGAACCGAATTGCTCGTGCAGTCGCACGGGTACCCCGCGCCCGCCCGCGCGACCTGGCCGGAGACGCACACGTTCACGGCGGAGATCGGGCAGTTCCTGGATGTGCTGCAGAAAGGCGCGGCGCCGGCCGCGGGGTTCGCCGAGGGAGCGCGGGCGCTGCAAGTGATCGCTGGCGCCTACCGGTCGGCGGCGGAAGGGAGAATGATGCGGCTGCCGGAGGACCCGCTGGGAGCGCCGGAGTAGCGGCCGGCAAAGGCGCGCCGGAAATCTGGCGGACCCGGGCAGGAAGGCGAGGCAACGGCGAC